>JAGOMP010000059.1 GCA_017993505.1 Planctomycetota bacterium | reverse complement strand
GGGATTGTCATTTGCTCTGGGGGAGTGTCATTTGCTCTGGGGAGTGTCATTTGCTGAGGGGTGTCATTTGCTCTGGGGGTGTCATTTGCTCTGGGGGAGTGTCATTTGCTCAGGGGATTGTCATTTGCTCAGGGGAGTGTCATTTGCTCTGGGGAGTGTCATTTGCTCAGGGGAAGTGTCATTTGCTCAGGGGAAGTGTCAGTTGCTCAGGGGGAGTGTCATTTGCTCTGGGGAAGTGTCATTTGCTCAGGGGAGTGTCATTTGCTCAGGGGAAGTGTCATTTGCTCAGGGGAGTGTCATTTGCTCAGGGGAGTGTCATTTGCTCAGGGGAAGTGTCAGTTGCTCTGGGGTGGAAATTGCTCGGGGGAAGTGTCAGTTGCTCTGGGGAAGCAAATGTTTGAAAAACAATAATATATAAATTATCTTTCAAAATAATGTTTTTTTAAAAAAATAACTATATATTTTATTTTAAAATATATAGTTATTTTTAATATTATATAATTTTTAGGATACACATCTACATGGATTCAGGGACTTCAACGCCAAGTAAATTCATGCCTGTTTTAATAACTTGTGCACATACATGAGCAAGAAGAAGACGAGCATCACGTTTTTCAGAGGAATCGGCTTTTAAAATGGGATATATTGTATAAACGGATGCATAGTTTTTTGTCAATTCTAGTAAATAATTGACAAGTAAGGCAATATTGTATGTTTGGCAAGCCTTTTCTATGATTTGTGGAAAATCATAGAGTTGACGAATCAGCGTGAATTCTTCTGGTGTATCTAAAAGTTCATATTGAATTTGGTCTGGGGATGGTAGTACGATGTTTTGTTCATAGGCTTTTCTAAAAATACTGCAAATGCGTGCATAAGAATATTGTATAGCAGGGCCTGTGTCACCTGTGAATTCAATTGTTTTGGTTGGTTCAAAAGATAAATCTTTATCTTGGGACACTTGCAATAAAAAAATTTTTAATGCTGCTAAAGCAATCTGTTGGGCTGTTGTATGGATTTGCTCTTCTGGTATGTGCAAGTTTTCCGTTTGTATTTTTTCTTTAGCACGCTCTGACATTTCTTCTAAAAGATCATCAGCGTCCACTGCTGTACCTTCTCGACTTTTGATTTTTCCCATACCTCTAGGCAATGTAACCATCCCGTATGAAGCATGGTAGCAACCATCTGCCCAAGGAAATTGAAACATTTTTAAAATAGTGAACAAAATGTTAAAATGTAGGTTTTGTTCATTGGCCACAACATAAATAGAACGATCGAGTTGAAATTCTTCTGCTTTTTGTATGGCAGTTCCAATGTCTTGCGTTATATAAACGGAAGTTCCATCACTTCGTAATAAAAGCTTGTCCTTTAAAGGGAAATTTTTAAATGCTTCTGGATCAGTTTCTATGAGTTTTTCAGCACTAACCCAAACAGACCCTTCTTCTTTTTTATAAAACAGACCTTGTTCAAGACCTTGTTCTACATATTTTTTGCCTAATTTATATGTTTGACTTTCTTTGTATATTTTATCAAATTTACAACCAAGATTCTCATATGTTGTATAGAATCCTTCATATACCCAGTTATTCATTTTTTCCCAGAGTTGACGAATTTCTGGATCGTTCTGTTCCCATTTTTGTAGATATGTTTGTGCTTCTTGGTAAAGTTTTGAATTGTTTAAAAAATCTTCTTCAAATGTTTCCGATAATTCTTTATTTTCTTGGATTTGTTTTTTTAAATCCTCTTTTTCTTCTTTAGTTTTTGCTTGTTTTAGCTGATCTTTGAGTGTTTTTGCATATTCATTTTTCAAATGAGATAAGTCTATGTTTTTTATTTTTGCATACTCTATGCGTTCTTCTTTCAATGCATTTTCAAAATCAACATAGAATTTCCCTACTAAGTGATCGCCTTTCATATTGGCTTGTTCAGGGTCTGTATTATTGCCCCATTTTTTATACGCCAACATAGACTTACAAATATGAATCCCACGGTCATTGATGAGATTTGTTTTTATAACATCATAACCTGAAAATGAAAATAAATTAGCAAGAGCCATTCCAATGACATTATTTCTTACATGACCAATGTGTAATGGTTTATTTGTATTGGGTGAGGAATATTCAACCATAACTCTTCCTTGTTGATTCCCTTTCCCATAATTTTCTTTTTGTTGAAAAATGCTCTGACAAATTATTTTTATAAAATAAGGTCTATCTACTTTAAAATTTAAATAAGGTCCATTAGCTTCCACACCCTGAATCCCCAAAATTTTTGGAAAACTATCAGCCAATGTTTGTGCAATGACATTTGGTTTTTTTTTGCATTGTTTTGCTAGTGGAAAACAAGGAAAAGCAAATTCACCTAGAACATTTTCTGGAGGTTTTGTCAAATAAATTTCAATCTCATCACTATTGGAATAATGTTGCATGATTTTTTCTTTTAACGCATCTTGTAATGTTTGAGTAAATTCAACAAGCATATTCTACTTTCTTATTATAAATATAAAAATGTTTGAGTACATTCAAAAAAGCATATTCTACTTTCTTAAAAATGTTATACTATACACTATATAAATTATATATTCTTTCTTTTTAATTGCAAAAGAAACTTTCATATCTTCAAAGAATGTTCTCCTTTCCTAGTGTTCTTCCCTAGAGTAAGTTTTCTCTCTCTCTTTCTCTTTCCCCCTCGTACAAAATAAACCGCACACAGTTTTTCCCCAAGCGACCTCTCCTCTCCCGAGTAAGTTTGTTTTCCCTGAGTAAGTTTTCTTTCTTCCTCAGAGTATTTTTTCCCAGGCAAGTTTGCTTCCCTCGAGTAAGTTTGCTTTCCCCGAGTAAGTTTTCTTTCTTACTTCGAGTATTTTTCCTCCCCCGAGCAAGTTTGTTTTTCCCGAGCAAGTTTGCTTCCTAGGAGTAAGTTCTTCTCCTTATTTATAATGTTGTAATCTTCCATCATGTGGATTGATTTTTTTTATTGCTTGTATACAATTTCGATATGCTAAAGTATTGTATGTGTGCTTATAAATATATGCAAGACCAAACAAAATATCGACATTATTATTATCATATTTCAAAGCAAAAAGATAAGCTTGTTCTGCTTTATTCCACAGACCTTGAGAAATATAACATTCACCAATACTCATTGGAAATATTGCATAGTTTCTATCATATTTATTTACAGGTGGGAGAGCTTGTTGAAAAGCTTGGATAGCTTTATCATATTGTTTTTCTTTTTTATATAGTCTACCTTGCAATCTTCTTGCTAATCGATATGTTGGTTCTATGTCAAAAACTTGTTGCAATTTTTGATGAGCTTTTTCTATATCTTCCTGTAATACAAAAAGATATGCTTGATTGTATAAAATACTTACTATATTATGATGATTTGGCTGCAATGTTAATGCCTTTTCATAATACTCCATACTTTGTTGATATTTTTGATTTTGTAATGTTTTGTTTCCTTGGTAAATATAACTTCGATAGCTATCGGGCATGACTTGCAATGTATGTTCCCACAATGTTTCATTATTTTCCCAAACTAGAACATGTTGATATGTTAAAACAATATATATACTAAATAAGATAAAAAATATAGATAGAAAAATTTTTCTTGGAACATGTTGCATGCAAGCTAGAAAAATACATATCATTCCAGGAAAAGCAGAATACAAAAGACGTTCTGCAAAAGAAATTTGAATAGGAATCCAATTTAAAGCTGGAAATAGCATGCCATAAAACCAAAGAAAGCCAAATCCTAACATTTGCACTGTTTTCTTTTTTGAAAAAATTGCAACAAGACTACCTAGTAATACAAAAACAAAAATGCCTGTCCAATGAGGTGAAGACAAAGTAAGATTATAATCGCAACTTAAAGGATAAGGAAATATAGATAGGCGAATATATTCTGCGAAAATACGAAAACTATAAAAAAATAACTCTGAAATTGTATCTGCACGGACAGCAGGATCTAAATTAGGCATGCTGAGCGTTCCTGTAACATATTGTCGCAGTGCTAAATATATAAGGCAAGAACACAAACAACCAACAAAACCTAATATAGCTCTTTTTATATTTCTTGAAGGTAATGTACACATAGCAAGAATAAAAAGTCCTGGCGTTATACAACCAGTTTCTTTAGAAAAACAAGACAAAATCGTAGAAAACATAATCGAAATGAAAAGAAAAATATTACGGTATTTAGAAAAAGGACACTTTTCTTCTGTTGTAGGTAATTGCATATATTTTACAAATAATAAAAAAGCAATCAGACTAAACAATAAAGACAACATCTGACTGCGATTAAAAATTCCAATCACAGCTTCACTATGACCAGGAAAAACTGCAAATAAAAGACTACCGCATAAAGATAATTCTTTTGAAAAATATAATGACAACACACAATAGAGTGCATAAGAAACAAAAACAGCAAGAAAAAAATTAGTTACATGAAAACCAACTGCATTCACACCATATAAATTTCTGTCAACTATAAATGAAAAATACGTCCAAGGACGATATACAAGAATTGTGTTGTGAGGAACAGCAATTCTTAATAAGTCAAAACTATCTGAAATTTCCCTTGGATATGCAGAATCCAACATAATCCAATCATCTAAAGCAAAATCATTCTTAAATCCCACACCATAAACACTAAAAATAACGAGTAACAACAAGAAAAAAATTTTCCATGGACAAAAAATATTTTTAAAAAAATTCAACATAATCTTCTACCTACAGAAAAATATTTTTAAAAAAATTCAACATAATCCTCTACCTATACAATGCAATACAGTACAAGACAATGCAATAAAAACTCTACAAAATATATATGTATGGAATAGAAACCTTGCAATTTTTTTCTACCCCAGAGTAATTTTTCCACTCTAGAGCAACCTTCTCATTCCAGAGCAAATTCTAATTCTCCGCCTCCGAGCAAACTTTCCTCCCCCGAGCAAATTCTCCCCTCAGAGTAAACTTTCCTCCCCAAACTTTCCTCCCCTGAGTAAATTCTCCCCTCAGAGTAAACTTTCCTCCCCAAACTTTCCTCCCCAAACTTTCCTCCCCAGAGCAACATTGCTCCTCAGAGCAACTTTTCCTCCTCCGAGCAAATTCTCCCCTCAGAGTAAACTCAGAGTAAACTTGCCTCCCCTAAACTTTCCTCCCCAGAGCAACATTGCTCCTCCGAGCAAATTCTCCGCCTCTTCTCCTCAGAGCAACTTTCCCTCCCCAGAGAAATATTTTCCCCCAGAGCAGGTTTTTAAAAAAGTGTTGTCCAATGCACATGTATAATAAAATTAAACAACTAAACATACATTAAAACCGGCTGTCCAATGCACATGTATAATAAAATTAAACAACTAAACATACATTAAAACCAGCTGTCCAATGCACATGTATAATAAAATTATATGATTATATACGCATTGAAAACACCTGTCCAATGAACATGTATAATGAAATTATATGATTATATGATTATACACGCACAAAAAAACCAGCTGTCCAATGCACATGTATAATAAAATTAGATGATTATATACGCATTGAAAACACCTGTCCAATGAGCATGTATAATTAAATTATATGATTATACACGCACAAAAAAACCAGCTGTCCAATGCACATGTATAATTAAATTAAACAGCTATACATATAATGAAAAAAAACACCTATCCAATGAAAACACCTATCCAATGTACATGTATATAATAAATTATATGATTATATAACGCATTGAAAACACCTGTCCAATGAGCATATATAATTAAATTATATGATTGTCATGCATTGAATACATGTTGTCCAATGCATATGGATAATAAAAGTAGAGACTACACAGTGTAGTCTCTTTTCAATAACAAAGAAAATAATTCTATAAAGGAGTGTATGATGGCGACAAGAGTACGTATCACCCGAGAAGGGGCAACGTATCATATTACTGTACGTTGCAATAATAAGGAACAATTGATTGATCCTAAAACTTTTGAACCAATGTATCTAATGGTTCTTGAACGTGCTAAAGAGAAATATGATGTCGAAGTGAATAATTATACCCTTATGACAAATCATGTTCATTTAGTCGTAACGACTAATTTGGACAATATTTCTCGCTTCATGCAGTATGTTAATAGTCAGTCTGGTAGACGATATAATAAAATAATTGGTCGTTCTGGATATTTCTGGGGTGGAAGATTTTTCTCAGAAATTATAGAGACTGAGGAACATCTATTCAATACTATGGTCTACATAGATTTAAATATGTGGCGTGCAGGCGGAGTAGACGATCCTAAGGATTGGAAATACGGTAGCTACAATGTATATGCATATGGTAGACAAGATGAAGTTACTGACTTACTTCCATTTTATTTGGAAATTCCTGAAGATAAACGTCAGGAATGGTACCGCAACATAGTCGCTGATCGTAAATATACGATCCAACGAGAACATATCTATGTAGAACAATATAAACGAAAAAATAAAAACGCGAATATTAATGCGATCATATCTACGTGAAAAAATAAATTAAATTATATTGATAAAATTAAATTTAAAATATTTAAAAATTCAATATAATTTCAAGGTAGAATTTTGTAGAAAAATTTTACCTCAAAGATAGTATGTCCACACATAAAAACTTGAAAACATAAAAATAATCAATATAACTTATTATATTACAATAATTTACATTTATTTTCAAAATTATTTTCAATCAATTTTCCGTCAAAATTTTTTCAAAAAATCACAATTTTTTTCTTGCATAAAAAAAATCTTCCTATTGCCTTCTAAATTGCTTTTTTTTCACTGCAAAATCTCCTGAAATTTCCTCTATTTTTTTCAAATTCTCTCCAATTTTTCCGAAAATTTTCCAAAATCCCTCCTTTTTGGCATTTTTTTCTTCTCCCCAGAGCATATTCATATGCATATGCATTTTTCCCCCGAGCATATTCGTACGCGTTTTTCCTCGTTTCTCCTTAAAATTTTCACGCATTTCTCCTTGTTTCTCCCTTTACGTGTTTCTCCCTAGAGCAGAGTAATCCTACGTGTTTCCACACATTCACGCATGTCAACGTAATCTAACGCATTATGACGCATTTTATTTCGCATTTTATTTCAATGCTTTTTCCCCCGAGCAAGAGACGCCTCCTTAATCTAACGCAAACGCATTATGACGCATTTTATTTCAATGCTTTTTCCTCCGAGCAAGAGACGCCTCCTCAGAGCAAGTTTGCATCCTCAGTTTGCATCCTTAGAGCACAGAGCAATAGACGCCTCCCAGAGTAACAGACGCCTTCCCCGAGCAAGAGACAGAGCAAGAGACAGAGCAAGAGACAGAGCAAGAGACAGAGCAAGAGACACTTCCCAGAGTAACAGACGCCTCCCCCGAGCAAGAGACGCTTCTTTTCCCCAGAGCATATTTTCCCCCGAGCAAATTTTCACGCGTTTTTCCTCGTTTCTCCTTAAAATTTTCACGCATTTCTCCTTGTTTCTCCCTTTACGTGTTTCTCCCCAGAGCAGAGTAATCCTACGTGTTTCCACACATTCACGCATGTCAACGTAATCTAACGCATTATGACGCATTTTATTTCGCATTTTATTTCAATGCTTTTTTCCCCGAGCAAGTTTGCAAGTTCAAGTTTGCCTCCTCCCCAGAGCAAAAGGGTTTCCCTAGAGAAAGAGAGCACCTAGAGAAAGAGAGCACCCCCAGAGTAATAAATAGACGAGTAAGAAACGCCTCCCCAGAGCAAAAGACGAAAGACGCCTCCAAAGACGCCTCCTCAGAGCAAGTTTGCTTTCTCAGAGCACAGAGCAAGTTTGCTTTCTCAGAGCAAGTTTGCTTCCTGACAAAAGACGCCTTCCCAGAGCAAGTTTGCTTCCTGACAAAAGACGCCTCCTCAGAGCAAGTTTGCTTTCTCAGAGCACAGAGCAAGTTTTCTTCCTCAGAGTAACAGACGAGTACAGAGCAGAGCACAGAGCAAGAGAGGCCTCCCAACTATATGGATATTGTTATTTGTTTTCGTATTTTAGAAAGAGTTTGTTGGAGAGTTCATTGATGCTGAAATGAAATAGGTCAGCAACACCATCAGTTTCTTTAAGTTCTTTTAGGGTAATGGGTTGTTCACGTTGGATTCTGTTGTTTGTTTTGAGGCGTTGTAGAAAGCAAAGTGTTTTTACTGATGTTTCAAGGGAGTCGCTAAGGAATAAGCCGAGTCGATTGGATGCATATTCTAGGCATTTGATATAGTTTAGTATATTAGCAGTAGTGATATTTGTCCAGTCTTCTTGTGTATAGTTTTTGAGTTGTCGAGTTGCACGCCATGACAAGGAGCTGTAGATTTTTTTCTGTAATATTTTTGCATCTGGGGAAAGTTCTGTGTTTGTTTTTACAAAATTGGATCTGAGTAGTTGGAAGTATATGGTGAGTTCTTCTAGGGAGAGTCTATGTGCAAGTGTTTGACCCTGTACTACGTAGAATAATGCTTTTGTGAGTAGGAATCTTTGTTCTGGTTCAGAAAAATTGTCGATGATGCTTTGTGGTAGTATGAGTGTAGGTGGTATTGTGTTGAGGAGTTGAATTTCATGTATAGGATCTGAGGTGATATGCATTTGTATATCTTTTTCTTTGAGATCGAGTATGGTGAGTATGGTATGTGTATGATACCAGATCGGGCGTTGGACTTTTTCTGTGCCTAGATGTGGGCTAAGGTTGTTGGGTTTGTAAACAGGATATGTTTTTTCTTGTCTATCTCCTGTAATTGCCATTAGATCATGGAGTTTTTGAATTCTTGTAGGAATGATGTATTGTGGGATGAGTTGTGTTGAAAATTTTGTTATGGGTTTAGCAGCAAGCTGTGTGTAGTAGGGTGTGTCCTTTGCTTTTTCTGGATTTAGAATTTGTATAATGCGACATACTCGAATTGCTCGACCTATTTGGTTGTCTTGTTGTAAAAGGTTGAGGAGTGCTTCATAGGAAGCTAGGCGAAATTGATCTTGCTGAAGAAGTCTGATATGACCTTTGATAGCATCTTCTCTAGTTTCAGGGGCAGCAGATTTGAGATCTGTAAGTGCGATTTGTGCTTCTAGGTGTCCAGGTGCTAGGGATAGTGCTTTTTTATATTGTTCTTCTGCCTTTTCGTTGTCGTTTAGTTCATCTCTGTACAGGTTGCCTAAAGCTAGGTGGAATGGGAATCCTAGTTTTTGTTTATGTTGTGGTAGCTTATGGAGAAAGTTTTGGTATGTAGTTGCTAGTGTTTGCCAATCTTGTTGGGCAATGTAGATGTTGGCAAGTTGCTGTACTGCAAGGATGTGTGTTGGATCTAGATTTAAAGCTTCTGTATAAGATTGGATGGCTTGCTGTGTTTTTTTGCAACCTTGGTATTGTATGAATCCATGTAAACATCTGTTTTCGATTTTTTCTTTTGTTGTTTCTATTATTTGGTAGTGTTGTTGGTTCCAATGTTCGGCTTGTTCCCAATTTTTAGTTTGTACGTATAGCAGTGCCAATGCAGCTGGAATATCTTTATCAGCAGGGTTATATTCATAGACTGCTTGGTATTCTTGGATGGCTTCATGGTCTTTTTGTAGTTTTCGAAAGAGGTTTGCTTGGATTTTTCGTATTCTGTAGTGTTCGTCTATGTTGTCTTCTGGGTATTCTAGAATTTTTTGGATGTAATGTAAACTTTCGCTGTATTCTTTATTTTTTTCTAGAACACGTGCTAAGGATTCTAGGGCTTCGATGCGTCCTGGTTCGGCTTTCACAACTTGTTTGTATAGATCAATGGCCATGGGAAAATGTTCTAGTTGTTCTTGTGTTTGTGCCATTTGAAAGATGATTTGGTTTTTGTCTTCTACATTGGGTAGTTGTAGTGCTTCTTGGAAGTGTTTGTAAGCAAGTTGCCATTCTTTTTGTTCAAAGTGGATGTCAGCTAATGCTAATTGTGTGTTTACATTGTCTGGTTCTGCTTCTAATGCTGTGATGTATCGTGCAATGGATTCGGAGATGCGATTTGTTTGTTTGGCTGCTTTTGCCCAAATGACGTGGAGTTGTGCCCATTCTGGATGTTCTGGAGTGATCAAGGAGATCAAGCGTTCTAAGATGGGTTCTATTTCGTTCCATTCTTGTTGTTGCTGTCTGATTTGAACTAATGCTTGCAAGGGTTCTATAGCATGAGGGTTATTTTGAACTGCATTTTGGTATTGTTCAATGGAGCGTTCTGGATCTTGGAGTTTTTCTTGAAATAAGTAGCCAAGTTTTGTTTCATATTCTGCTTTTTTTATGGTGTCTTGTGTGTTTTGGACAGCTTGTAACCAATGTTCTGTGGCTGTTTGATATTGTTTTTCATTTTCTGCAATTTTGGCAAGTTGTATATGAGCCATGGCATGTTCTGCGTTCAAGTGTAGAACTTGTTGAAAGTATGTTTTTGTTTGTACTGTGTTTTGGAGTTTTGTTTGTGCGATTTCTCCTAGAAGATAGGTGAGTTCTGCTTTTTCCTCGTCCGATATGTCTAGTGTTAGTTGTGTTTTTAGGTTTGTGTTGAGTTTATCTATGATATTTTGCTCTGTGTAGAGGCGTTGCAGTGTCTTGAGTGTATTTTTATTTTCTGGTTGTATTTGTAATGCGTTTTCATATGCTTGGATGGATTTTATTTTATTGTTGATGTTTTCTTCATAGATTTTACCTAATGTGAGGTAGATGTTGTGATGATTTTCTGGATGAGCTGCAATTCTGATTTTTTCTTCTAAGATTTCTACCATATCTTCGTAGCTACTTTCCCTTTGGTAGAGTTCTTCTAGTGCTGTAAAGGCTTCTTCATGAAATTCTTCTAGTTCTAGGACTCGTTGGAATGCTTGAATGGCGAATTCTGGTTGGTTTTGTTGTTTGTAGAGTCGACCGATTTCTAGTTTTGTTTGGATTTCTAGGTCAATGTCATCTTGCATGGAGGCATAATCTGCAATTTTTTCTAAAATTTCTAGAAGTTCTGATAATTGGTGTTGTCTTCGATATACTGCTGCTATGCGTTCCATTGTTTTTTGGTGTTTGGGATAAATTTCTAGTAGATCATAGTATGTGGCAATAGCATGTTCTGGATCAAAGAGTCGTTTTTCCCATATGTCCGCGATTTCGTGGTATAGTTGAATAGTTCGTAATGTTTTGTCTTTGACAAGGGGAAGTTCTGTTTGGTGTATTTGAATGAGTTTTTTGTATTGTCCCCATTCTGCATAGTTTTGTGCTAATGTGTGGATAAGATCTAGGTCTTCAGGAGTGTGAGTAAGAGCTTGTTCGTAATAGGTGCTAGATCTATCGCCTCGGTGCATTTTTGTATATAGAATGTCACCTAGTTTTTTGTTGTAAGTGTATTTTTCGCTGTCTTTTTGGGATGTTTCTAGTAAAACAATGAGGACGTCTACTAATTCTGGCCATTGTTCTGTTTCTGTAAAAATTTCATCAAGATAGTGTAGGGCTGTTTGGTTTTGTTTTTGTTGTTTGAGTACGATGGTGAAGATTTTTATGGCATTATTAGCATCATGGAGTTTGTCCCAATATATGCAACCTAGTTTAATAAGGTTTGGAAGTAGGTTAGGAGCATCGAGAGGTTGGTTTTTAATGAGTTTTTCTTGTGTTTCTACCCAACCTGCAAAGTCTTCGAGTTCTTCTTGGAGTTGTAAGATTTTTTCTTCTGTTGGTTTGTTAAAGCCGTACTGTTTTACTTTGTTGTAGTATTGTAAGGCTTGGTAAGGAGATTGTAGTTTATTTTTCCAAATGTCTCCTAAGCGAAGATAGACAGCAGGTCGTTTTTTTTCTGCAATTAAGGTAGCTTCGATATCTAGCATAGCTACGGCTTGGTTCCATCGTTCCATTTTTTCTAGAATATGGCGCATTCCTTTTACAGGGGCAAGAACGCTCATGTCAATTTGATAGGCAATTTGATAGTGATGGAGTGCATTTTCGAAGTTGTTGAGTTTTTTCTCCCAAAGTAATGCAATTTGCAAGTAAAGGTTTTGAACTTCTTGTCTGTTTTTTGAAATTTGGCTTGCTCTTTCATATATTTGTATAAGTTCTTGCCATTTTTTAGCTTTTGTGAGTAGTTCTACTAGACGAGGCAATGCATCAGGGTATGTGGGATCTAATTCAACTAAGTATGTGTAATATTGGATGGTATTTTCATGTTGTATGTTGTAGTAGATGTTGCTGATTTGTGCATATAGATATTTTAGACGTTCTTGGTGGAGTTGGATTTCTGGAAGTTGGCTTTCTTTGATGTAGCAATCTGCAAGAGCCTCTTGATTGTTGATTTTTTGATATAGTTCTTCTAGAGTTAGGATAGTTGTTTTGTCAAAAGGATTTGTTTCTAGGATAGTTTTGCCATGCTCAATGGCTTTTTCTGCATTGTTGAGTTTTTTGTCGTAAATTTGTACGAGTTCAGCATGTAGAGGTTGTTTTTCATGTTCGTTATGACAGTAATTGATTTCATCTTCTACTATGCGAGCGTATGCTTCCCAGTTTTCGATGTTTTGGTAGATGTTTTTTAAGTGTTGGATAATTCTTTGTTTATGTGTTTCTTCTTTGTATACTTCTTCTAAGTATTCTAAAGCAACGGTAGGTTCAGAGAATTTTTCTTTAATGAGTACACCTAAAGTGATTTTGAGTTCTAAGATTCTATCTTTTTTTTCTGCAATAGAGAGTTGTGTTTCTAAGTTTTTTCGTAGAGAGTTGTATTCTTTATTTTTTTGGTAGATGCGTTCTAGACCTCGTAAAGCAACTTCATTTGTTTTTTGAATATCTAAGACTGCTTTGTATTGTTCGCCTGCTGCATCAGGGTTATCGAGGGAAAATTCTTGTACTTCGCCTGTTTGTAAGAGAAGTATAATACGACGATCTTGGTCTAATTGGCTATTGCCAAGTTCTTGTTGCATGACTTTAAGAAGTTTAGCTGGTTCGCTTTTTTTAGCGTAAATTTCTGCAATCCAGCGCAGAACAGATACATTGTCAGGGGCATATTCTGCTGCTTGACGGTACATTTCTAGGGCATCGCTATCGCTTCCTTGTCGTCTCCAGATGTGACCGAGTTTAATGTATAGATCTTGTAGACGTTGTATGTCCATAGTGTCCTGAAGTTCTTCTTCATATAAGTCGACTAGTTCTTGCCATTGTTCTTGGGTGCGGTATAATTTGGCAAGAAGATCTCGTGCATTTTGGTATGTTTTATCAAATTCTATGATTTGGCACAGTATGGCTATGGCTTGTTCTGGTTGGTTTTGATCTGTTAAAAAACATGCCATTTTGAATAGAAGTTGCTTTTGTTCTTCAGGTTCTGCGATGTTTGCATGCCGTTCCCAAATTTTTAAAAGTGCATCGTGGTCTTGTGCTCTGGTGTAAAGTGTTTCTAGCTTTTGGAATGCGTTTTCGTTTTTTGGTTCTATCTCTATGATTTGTTCTAGAGAGGCTATGGCTACTTCTGGTTGATTGAGTTGAAGTTCGCATATTTCTGCAAGTTCATTGAGTAGGCGGATGATTTCGTCGTTGTTGGTCGAAAGTTCGATTTCTTTTGTAATGACTTCGGAAAGTGTTTTATAGTCGCTAACTATGAGGTATTGTCTGTGTAAGGCTTGCCAACTGGGAAGATGATCAGGATCTATTTTTGTCACTTCTTGGTAAAAGTGAATGGCTTTTGTAGGATTGTCGGCTTGTAGCGAACAAAGTGTGCCTAGTTCATAGTAAATTTCTTGGCGTGTAGCTTGATTTTCAGGTATATTCTTGATGGTTTTGAGTTTTTCTTCTAAACATTCTACTAGGGGAATGTAGAGTTTATTTTCTCTACATAATGTTTCCATAGCTACTAATGTTTTGAGATTGTGTGGGCTTATGGTTAAGATTTTTCGATAGTTTCGTAATGCTGGTTGTTCCCAATGAAGTTGTTGATCATAGATGTTGGCTTGATTATATAAGATATTGATTTGTTCTTCTTTGTTTTCTGTAACTTGTAGTTTATGTTCATATAGGACGATGAGAGAGGACCAAGCTTGGTCAAGAAGGTAAATGGCTTCTAGACGTTGCATAGCATGCACATGGTCTCTTTGGAATTTTAAGATTTGTTCATAATGTTTTGTTGCACGTTCAAAGTCTTCTAAGTCGTTTTCTGCTATCTCTGCTGCTTTTGTATGTAATGAAATTAAGTCTTTCGGATTTGTGATGCGGAGGCAGATCATTTCATAGAGATTGATTAGTTTTTCAAAAGAATGTTTATTGAACCATATGTTTTCTAGTTTTTCTAAAGCTTGTTTATGTTCGGGGTTATAGTATAAGACGGTTTCATACAATTGTGCAGCTTTTGTTTCATTGTTAAGTTCTGTTAATTGAAGGCTTGCAGCTTCGCAACGTTGTAGGGCAGCTTGTTCTGGTGATGTATTTTGGCTGTAGTCTGCTAAAAGTTCTCGAATGTAAGCTTCTTGCCTCGGTTTCTGTTGGATATGATACAGGTCAATCAAGCGGAATAGAACATCTATATTTTCTGGTTCTCTTAATCTTGCTTTTTCGTAATTTTCAATGGCTTTGGTAGTGTCTTCTAAGTGTTCTTCGTAGATGCTGGCAATTTTTATATAGGGATTTTCTGTGGCTGGGGCACAGTTTTGTGCTTCTCGTTCTAAAACATCTGCGAGTCGTTCCCATTTTTTCTTTTTTGTGTATAGTGTTATAAGTTTTTCAATGGCTTGTCGCTCTTCTGGTTTGTTTTGCAAGATTTCATGTAAATGGTGTTCTAATTGGGATTCTTCGGCTCTTGCTTCAAAGAGTTCTGCTAAGGAGTAGTGGATGTTGAGGCGTTCTTGCAGAGAAATTTCAAAGTCAAGAAGTTTTTCGCAGACTTGGATATATTCATCCCAAGATTTTTTTTCTTGGTATAGTTGTTTTAATTGTTCGTAGACTTGCTTGTTGCGAGGCGTTCTAGATAATATTTTTTTGTATGTTTGGATAGTGGCATCAATGTCTTTGAGTTTGTTTTGTTGAATGTCAGCAATTTCCCAATAGTATTTATACTGATCTGTGATTTGTGCAATTTTTTCAAGTGTGATGATGTGTTGGTCATAGATGTTTTGTTTTTTGTAGTATTCTTGTAAGATTTGTAATGTTTCTAGATTGTCTGGTTCAGCCAATAAAACTTTTTGATAGTAGCTCACTGCTTCTTTTTCACGGTTTAATTTTGTTTGTAGAAGTTGGGCAATTTTGCTAAAAAGGTTAGTTTGTTCTTTTCCAATAGATTGGTTACTTTCTTTTAACCATACTTGCAATAGCTTTTCATGATAGCCAAGATCTTGGTAGATTTTGCTCAATTCTTGAAAAATCATTTTTTCTGTTGGATATAAAGAAAGCATTTCTTCATATACGGTAGCTGTCTGTGACAAGCGTTGGTCAGACTTTAAAAGATCAATGATTTTTAAGTAGATTTGCCATTTTTCTTGGGAGTCTAGCGGTTGCTTAAGTTCGTCACGATAGGCGTTTAAAAGGTTGTCTACGTCTCCTTCTTGGGCATATAGCTCTTCAATGCGTCTTAAAATATTTTTATCCTCAGGTGTTTCGATCAATGCTAGTTTATAGGATGCAATGGCTTCTGGTATTTTTTGCAATTTTTCTGCTTGTAAGACTGCCAAAGTGCAAAGTAATGATTTTTTTTCTTCGCCAAGTTTTGTATATGGTAGTTGTTTTTGATAAATATTGGCGAGTTTTTCCCATTTTTCTTGGAATTTGAATGTCTCTTCTAAAATAGCAAGGATCATTTTATCTTCTTGCAGTTTTAAAGCTTTTTCATAATTTTCTACGGCTTTGTCTAGATCTTTGAGTTTTTCGCTCCAAAAAAGTGCAATTCTATTCAGTAATTTGACTTTATCTTCTGTAGTATCTGTATAAGGTAGCTGTTTTTCTAATACGCCGATAAGTTCTTTCCATTGTTGCGTTTGATTGTATAAGGATTCTAGACGGTGCAATGTTGTCATGTCATTGGGAACTAGCGAAATGACTTTTTCGTAGTATTCAATAGTTTGGGGAATATATTGTAGGTGAGTTTCACAAATTTGTGCACTTTTTTTATAGAGTATAACTTTGTCTGCTTTATTTTTAGTTTTTTGGCTTTGAGATTGGTATAAATCTACTAAATCATTCCATTTTTTTTCTGATTGAAAGATTGTCTCTAGTTGTTGGAATGCATTTTCATTGTCTTCGAATTGTAGAATTTGTTGATAGTATTTGATGGCTTTGTCTAAATCATGTAGGTTATGTTGATAACATTTTGCAAGACTAAATAAAAGTTTGACTTTTTCATTTTTATTTGTTGTTTGGCGAAAAGCTTCTTCTGTTAAATGTATTTTTTCTTGCCAATTTTCTGTTGCTTCTGCTACACGAATTGCAGATTCACAATATTCTAGTCGATTGCTTAATTGAAATGCTTTTTTATAGGAGGTGAGTGCTTGCGATAAATTGTTTATTTTTTTTTCTGCACATTCTCCTTGTTTTGCATATAGTAGAATGGCTTCTTTAACATTTTTTGATTCAATGGCTTTTGCACGCAAATTATATATATGACGAAGATTCTCCCACTCTTTAGCAACAGTGTAATATTCTTCTAAATCCCGAAACGTTGTTACATCTTCAGGGGAATGTTCTAATGATTCTAATAGTCTGTCAATACCAGCATTTTCGTTCATATTTGACCCTTTCGTCAAATTTTTGATGTTCTCAAAGCAGACAATATTGTTCTCTAGTTTTTCATATCTATTATACGTTTCTCTGTGAAAACGTCAAAGGAAAATATGAATACAAAAGCTTTTTTGATGCAATTCTGTAAAGTTCTTGTCTGAATATTTTCGTTGACTCTAAAAAAGAAATTGATACAATAGAAAATAATTAAGGATTGAAAAGGATCTTATCGATATTGTTTAAGGAGATAAGATGGTAAAAATTCTATTTTCTATAGGAGTTTTTTCAATGAAATTTTTCATGATTTTTTTAGTTGTTTGTGCTTTTGTAAATGTATCAGCACAAGATGTTAGTAAATATGAAGTATATGAAAATACTTTCTACAAATACATTGAAAAATCTATTGCTGATTTTAATGCAAAACCAGAAGCAGAAGCAAAAAAATTCCAAGTAGATTTTACTGGAAAGAAATATCCTAAAGATATGTCGCTGTATACGCAAGTTTGGGCACAACCCACTGCTTCTCAAGGAAGAACTGGAACGTGTTGGTGCTATTGCACAACTTCTTTTTATGAATCTGAAATTTATCGTCTTTATGGAAAGCAAGTAAAATTGTCAGAAATGTATACAGTGTATTGGGAAGTCGTAGAAAAAGCTCGTGGTTTTGTTCGTTCTAAAGGAACGTCTTTTTTTTCTCAAGGTTCTCAAAGTGGTGCTATTAAAAGAATGTGGAAAAAATATGGAGTTGTTCCTGCAGAAGCTTATATTGGTAAAAAACCAGAACAAGAATTTCACGACCATGACGTGATGTATAAAGAAATGACAAATTATCTCCAATCTGTCAAAAGAGACGATGCTTGGAATGAAAATCGAGTGATTGAAACGATTCGTTGCATTTTAGATGAATATATGGGACCAGTTCCTGAAACTGTTGTTGTTGATGGAAAAACAATGACTCCTCAAGAATACCTAGAATCTCTACAAATTAATTTAGATGATTATATGGAACTTTTTTCTTTGCATCTCTTGCCTTATTATCAACTCGTAGAATATGAAGTAGATGATAATTGGTGGCATGGAAAAGAGTTTTTCAATGTGCCTTTAGCCGAGTTTATGAGAGTTATGAAAAGTGCATTGAGAAATGGTTTTTCCGTTGATCTTGGTGGGGATGTTACAGAACCAGGTTATGCACCTTTTGAAAAGGTAGCTATGATTCCTTCGTTTGATATTCCTTCAGAATATATTAATGAACATGCTCGTGCTTTCCGTTTTACTAATAAGACAACTACAGATGACCATGGCATTCATTGCATTGGATATTATGCAGAGCCAGAAGGAAAAGATTGGTTTTTAATTAAAGATTCAGGTTCTGGAGTTCGTAATGTAGACCCTAAAGGTTATTATTTTATGCATGAAGATTATATTAAATTAAAAATGATGACGATTCTTGTACATAAAGATGCTGATCCTGAACTTTGGGAAAAATACCAAGCAGCAAAAAAATAATGGAATGATTCTTTTCTAAAAGCATTTTTGCACCTGCAAAAATGCTTTTCTTTTTTATATGGAGAATTTATGATGCTATCAGATATTGAAATTGCACAACAAGCTAAAATACGTCCAATTCAAGATATTGCATTAGAAAATGGTCTTCTTGCTGATGAAGTGATTCCTTATGGAAATACAAAGGCAAAAGTGAAATTAAGTGTTCTGGAACGTTTACAATCTAAAAAAGATGGTTATTATATTAATGTAACTGCCATCACTCCTACTCCGTTAGGAGAAGGGAAAACAACAACTGCTGTGGGACTTGTGCAAGGTTTAGGACGCCTTTCCAAAAAAACATTTCTTTGTTTACGACAACCTTCTATGGGACCAACATTTGGAATTAAAGGAGGAGCAGCTGGCGGTGGATATTCTCAAGTCATTCCTATGGAAGATTTTAATTTGCATTTAACAGGAGATATGCATGCCATTACAGCAGCACATAATTTAATTGCAGCAGCTTTAGATGCTCGTCTTATGCATGAACGAAATTATAGTGACGAACAATGGGCTAAACGTAATTTACCACGTCTTCATATTGACCCTTATCGTATTCAATGGAAGCGTATTTTAGATGTGAATGATCGAGCTTTGCGTCATGTCCTTTTAGGATTAGGTAGTGAAAATGATGGGTATCCTAGGGAAAGTGGATTTGATATTTCGCCTGCTTCTGAATTAATGGCAATTTTGGCTTTAGCTACTGATTTACAAGATTTACGAAAACGAATTGGTAGAACGATCGTTGCATTTAATACAAGCGATCAACCAGTCACTGTAGAAGATTTAGGCGTAGCAGGTGCTGCTACTGTTATTTTAAAAGAGGCTTTGCAACCTAATTTAATGCAAACTTTAGAAGGTCAGCCTACTTTTGTTCATGCAGGACCTTTTGCAAATATTGCACATGGAAATAATTCGATTGTAGCAGATAATATTGCTTTAAAACTCGCAGATTATGTTGTTACAGAAAGCGGATTTGGTGCTGATATGGGGATGCAAAAGTTTTTTGACATTAAGTGTCGATATTCTGGAAAGTATCCTAATGTTGTTGTTTTAGTAGCAACTACTCGAGCTTTAAAAATGCATGGTGGTGGTCCTAGAGTGATTGCAGGACGTCCTCTCCCGGAGGAGTATACAAAGCCAAATAAAGAACTTTTAGAAAAAGGTTGTTGTAATCTTGTTCAAAATATCAAGATTGCTAAAACGTTCCATGTACCTGTTGTTGTTGCTATTAATCATTTTCCAACAGACACAGAGGAAGAATATGAAGTAATTAAAAATGTTGCACAAGAGGCAGGTGCTTTTGGAACAGCTGTTAGCAAGCATTTTGCAGAAGGTGGAGAAGGTGCATTGGAATTGGCAGAACTTGTAGTCCAAGCAGTAGAACAAAAAACAGAGCAAGTTCGTCTTTATGAAGATAAGCAGACCATTATTGAAAAGATCACAGCAATTGCACAAAAAATTTATGGTGCTAAAGATATTTTTCTAGAAGAAAAAGCAAGGAAACAAATTAAATTATGGGAAAAAAATAATTTAGCATCTTTGCCAATATGTATGGCAAAAACACAATATTCTTTATCACATGATCCGAGTTTGAAAGGGGCACCTACAGGTTTTACATTGCCTGTGAAAGAGGTTTGTGCCAGTGCAGGAGCAGGATTTTTATATGTTCTTTGTGGCGATATTTCTCTTATGCCAGGTTTACCCTCAGAACCTGCATTTTTAAAGGTTGATATTGATTCTAAAGGAGATATTATTGGGCTTTTTTAATCAATATATTATATAGAAAATGTTTATATAAAAATATATAT
>JAGOMP010000058.1:1430-20220 GCA_017993505.1 Planctomycetota bacterium | reverse complement strand
TTCTTTCTCTAGCTTGTAAATATCTTAAATATTCTTTTCTTTTTTTGCAAGATTTTTTTATTTATTTAAATAAATTTATTTTCGTAAATGTTTTAAAGCTAAAATAAAATCATAGAGAATGACAAGAACCATCCACGTAGCTCCTACTCCAACAAAATAGTAAAAACATGTCAGAATAGAGATATTACCTATGGTGGGCATATATTTATAAAGAAAGAATAAAACGATACCTAAAATTCCAAATAAAGAACTGAGAGCGTTTCTATATGGAAATGAAAGCTGGACTAAACGTCCTAGTAAAAATTTCCCACAAAAGAATGTATTGATAGTTAAACCTAAGAGGCAAGTGAGGAGTGGATTGAAATTTGCACCTAGATACCATAATCCTAAAGCAATTAGAATGAGAATAATGGGAATATAGTCTAAAAAATGGGCACGAACTCGATACCATGTCCCTAGGACAGTAAGGACACATACAAGTAGAGTGATATAAGCTAAAATAGTACCCATGTTAATAATCTTATAATCTACATATTGAAACCAAGGCTTCCCATATAAAAAGAAACTAACACAATACAAAATAGATATTACAATAAGTCCTTCGTTAGTTCCAATTTTACCGCTATAAAATACGCCTGTGTGGTGTTGTTCCCAAATAGTGGCAAAAAATGCAAGGGACATAACAACTATAGCTGCCATGAGCATACCACCATGGACATTAAAAATTAAAAGCACGCAAATAATGATATTCACTAAGTGCATGCTATCGAACCAGTGGTCTAGAAATTCTCCTAGCTTGGAAGATTGACCAGTGCGACGTGCGTGCATACCATCAATATTATCGCACGTCATATATATTAGAACCGCTAGGGCATTTAGAAGAAATCCTGCAGAAAAATTATGTACAAATGCAAAATACATGCACACTGCACCGAGAAACATCATAAATGCTCCAAAGCATGTAATGCTGTTAGGCGTCCAAGAGGCAGGTATCCTGCTTACAATGGGATTCCAAAATAATTTTGTCAATGAATTTTGCAATAAGGATGTTTCTTGAATATTATACTGATATTCTTTGGACATATAAATAAAATCCTAAAAAGGGAATGAAATTGCGTAATAAACAAAAAAACATAATTCACACCATAGCATGGATAGTATGATACTTTAGTTTTGAGTGGGAAAAAAGATTTAGTTATTTTTTGTCGCAGTAATGGATTATATAGGTAACCATGCTTTCATTATATTTATGATGCTGTCTGTGTAACAAAAGAAAAGAATGCTTAATATAGCAGAAATCATTGGAAAAAATATCCACGCCAGCCACGGTGTTTTACGCTTTGCTTTTAACTTTAAAAAATCTGAACTTTCAAATGAATTTTCTGTTGTAATCTCCTGTAAAATTTCCAATATTTCATGAAAGGAAGTAAAACGTTTTTTTACCTCTTTTTCCATGCATTTTTCTACTAACTTCACTAAACGTGAAGAAATATTCTCTCTATATTGTGTTATGGGAAGCGGTTTATCAGAAACATGCATTTTAGCTAAAGCTACAGAGCTATTGGCTTCGAAAGGCAAATGTCCCGTAAATAAATGATATAATAAACAACCATAAGAGTATATATCTGTCTCAGGTCTCACACTTTCTTTTTCTGTGATTTGTTCTGGAGAAATATATTCTGTTACGCCTAATATTCCTGTTGATTTAGTAACATCGCTTATTGTGGCTTCACTGATAAAGCGTGCCACACCAAATTCACGCAACACAACTCGATCTCGTTGGGATGGTTGCACTAATATGTTGTGACTTGTGAGATGCAAATGCAATGTTTTATTGTCGTGGGCATATGCCATTCCAGATGCAATTTCCATGGCAATAGATACAGCTTTTTCTAGGCGAATAGGTGAGTTATCTTCAATATATTTTCGAATAGTTGCTTCTAAGTCTACTTTTTCAAAAGAACAGTAAAAATATTGATCTGTGATGGCAAAATCAATGAGCATGTGTAAATTTCGATGAAATAAATTGGCAATGTAGGAAATTTGTTGCAAAAATAATTCTTGCATTTGTTTCATTGGCTGGCTAACTTTTTCAATGTTAAATATAGGCAAAATCCAAAGTAAGACATCTCGTTTTAAACTGCTTTGTTCTGCCCAGTATATAGCACCAGTGTTGTCTTCTAACAGTTTTTCTTGGATTTGATAGCCGTAAAAATAGTTGCCTTTGGCAAGAGACGCTAATTCTAGAGAAAAGACAAGAATTGTATTGCCAATGCGAATTTGATCTTTATTTTGGAGTTTACATGGTGCTTGTATTTTTTTCCCATTTAAATATGTTCCGTTTTGGCTATGAATATCTTCTATGTAATAATCAAGACCTTTTTGAAAGATACGAGCATGTCTCCTTGAAGATCTTAAATCTTTCAAAGAAATATCAACGTCCGTTGCTCTTCCTAAAAAGATTTCTTCTTTAGAAAAAGGAAATAAGGCACCTTTGTTTTTTCCTTCAATAATACTTAAATTAGGCATAAGAAATTCTCTTTATAATAGATTTAAGATTCTTTAATTACTTTCTTTGTTGTTATTTTTTTCTTTTTCTATATTTTTTTTATTTTTATCTATAGGAGTTTTTTCTTGTTGCATTTTTTTCTTATTTTTTGATATTTTATAACTATTATTTACTTTTTTTTCTACTGTTTTATCTTTTTTTCCCACTGTTGTGTCTTTATTTTCTTTGTTTTCTAATATTTTTCCATTGATTTCTACTATTTTATCTGTATTTTTATTGTTTTCTATTTGATTGTCAATATGTTGTGTATCTTGTTCGCTGTTTTCTATTTGATTTTCAATATGTTGCGTATCTTGTTCGCTATTGTCTATTTGATTTTCAATATTTTGTGTATCTTGTTCGCTATTGTCTATATTATTTGATTGTATTTCTTGTTTTTCTGATCGATATTTTGTATAGAAAGCAGTTCGTACGTTGTTAATATATGTATTTAATTTATTTTGAGCCTTGATCTGCCATTCTCTAATAGTAATAGCTTTTGGCTTATTTTCAAAATATTGTAAACTACCATATAGAGAAAGTACAACAGAAATAAGTAATAGAATCAACGATACGATCAATGGCTTTCGATAAGATGTTTTTTGAGAGATAACAGGTTTTAAAATTTTATGTGTGTCTGTATATTTAATTAAATAACCTTCATATACTTTTTGCAAGTCCTGTAATAAATCGCCAGCTGTGGCATATCGATTTTTTGGATTAGCTTCTAAACAACGAAAAACAATCCTATCCATATCCACTGGAATTTTTGGATTCCAATTTCGCATACTTGCTAGTCGAAATGTTTCTGGAGCCTTCGCATATTCAATGCGTTGTATAATCAATTCTTTAATGTTACTTCCTTGGAAAGGACGCTCACCAGTAAACATTTCATACATCATAACACCAAGACCAAAAACATCAGTGTGTGTTCCAATATCACCTGTTCCTGCTTGTTCTGGTGCCATATAATGAGCACTTCCTAGAATATGTCCTACTTGTGTCATATCTTCTTCTACAGAAACAATAGATTTTGCAATTCCAAAATCAAGGATAACAGGATGTAGCTCTGGTGTAATCATCACATTATGAGGTTTTAAATCACGATGCACAATGCCTCTTTGGTGAGCTAAAGCCAATGCATCACAAAGCTCTAAAAAAATACGCAAACGATTTTCAAAAGATAAATTTCCTTTTTGAATATATTCATTCAATTGTGTGCCAGCAACATATTGCATAGAATAATAATGCATCCCATTTTCTTCATCAATTTCAAAAATAGGCACAATGCTAGGATGAATTAAGGAAGAAGCTAACCTTGCTTCTCGTTGAAATCGTCTTACCATTAAAGGTCTTGTAGCTGTTAAATGAGGGAATAAAATTTTTAAAGCAACAATTCGATGGATGATATCTTGTTCTGCTTTTAGAACGCAGCCACTGGCTCCCTCCCCCAATGGTGTAATGATTCTATATTTTCCTAGTCTAGATGGGATGTCCATTGTATAACCTCTTTATTTGGTCTTTATTTTATCTTTATGATTGGCTATTTTTTTAAGTTATCCCATGCTAATGCATGATTAAACCACCATTAACAGAAAAAACTTGTCCTGTAATATAGGAAGATTCTGGTGATGCTAAGAAAGCAACGAGTCGGGCGACATCTTCTGGTTTTCCAAAACATTGTTTAGGAATTCGTGCTAAAATCTTCTGTATCTGTTCTTCTGTTAATATAGATGTCATGTCAGATTCAATCAATCCAGGGGCAATAGCATTGGCAGTAACGTCAAATCTTGCAAATTCTTGGGCAAAAGTTTTTGTCAAAGCAATAATGCCTGCTTTTGATGCTGAATATGCTGCTTGCCCAATATTACCTGTTTGTCCAACTACAGAGGACATAGTGATGACTCGACCAAATTTTTGACTCATCATCATTTTACCTACTTGTTGCAAACAAAGAAAAGTTCCTCGTAAATTAATACGAATCACTTCATCAAAATCATGAATTTTTGCTCGCACAATGACTTGATCTTTTGTCATGCCTGCATTAGCAACAAAAATATCAATTCGTTTCCAACGTTCTTTGATAGTTTCAAACATCATCTTCACTTCTTGTTCATTACCTATGTCGCAAGAAATTGCAAAAGATTTTCTTCCCATATTTTCAATTTTTTTCACAATTTCTAAAGCACACGTTTCTTGGTTTCGATAATGTACAACAACATCTGCCCCTTGTTGTGCTAATTCTAAAGCAATGATGGCTCCAATTCCTCGAGAAGCACCCGTCACTACAGCTATCTTTTCAGTTAGCATGTTCATTGTCTCCTACGCATTCTTTGAAAAAGCAATGCAAGGATTACAAATTCAATTCCTAACACACCACATTTTATAGTATTACTATCTTTCTTTTTATCTTTATCTTTATCTTTATCTTTGTCTTCTATAGTGGTTGTGTATTTATAAATAATATCCTGTGAGAGCATACCCCTTGTATCTGTTTCACCACCCCATATATATATTTTCATTTCTTTTCCCTCTTGCAATACACTCCCAGCTTTAGCAAAAGATATGGGGGATTCCACTGTATCATACTTTGTCCATTTTTCTTTTACAATGTCAAATTTCCACACATCATTCAAAGTTTTCCCATGAATATCTTTACCACCTAAAATCCAAAATTCTTTGTTTAAATGAAGGTGCATAGTGTGAAAACATCGTGCTTCTGGAATGTCTGATTCAGACTGTTTGGTATCTATTTCTTCCCAAGTTTTTTCACTCTCACTATATTTCCAAATCGTATTGAATGCTGTTTGGTTATCTCTTCCACCAAATAAATATAATGTACGGTCAATAGAAATCATAGAATGACCATAACGTGCAGAAGGTGCGTCTTGCCTTAATGCTTGTTTTTTGAAAGTCCATTCTCCATTTATCGAAGAATAAGAAAAATATCCAAATATTTGATCACCCTCAATTAAAAAAGCTCTTTCCTCATCACTATAGCCATTAGCAGCTTTTTCCCCTCCAAATATATAAATATAATTGGAAATGGAAGCAGCAGCAAAATTACATCGTGCATAAAATTGATCTCGAGTTGTAAATGGATCATCATCTAGACACAACGTTTTCATTATATCATATTCTTCGGTCCATTTATTTTCTGTAAAATTATAGCTATATATACATGTGTTAGTATTATAAGCATTTGTATAACCAAAAAGTACATACAATTTGTTATTAAATAGGAGAGTAGCATGACCTCGGACACCTTGAAACTCATCATTATCCTTAGGCGTATATATTTGTGTGAACGTTTGACTAGAATCTGTTACATTCATACGCCAAACATCAGATAAACCTATAGAATCATCTGGAGTGCCACATGCAATGTAATATTGACCATTATACGTAACCACGGAATGCCCATATCGTGCTTCAGGTTTTTTTGAACCTTTCACATCAATTTCTTCCCATTTGTCTGCTAAACAAGAAATACAACAAATACAAAATAAAAGAAAAGCTATTCTTTTCACGCAATTCTCCTTTATTAAATCAGTATAGTCTAAATACTCTATTATAGTCTTATAAATAAGTAAACTTCAATAGTCAGTCTTTAAAATTTCATTTTCATAAACAATAGTATTAAAAACAATGACTTCATTTGTGGATAAATTCACCTAAGTTTTTAAAATTATATCATATCCATTGTAAAAATTATATCATATTCATTGTATCTTTCAAATAAAAAGACTTAAAAAAAACAATTCCCTCTCTTATATAATTATACTACACTAAAAAAAAAGGATAAATTTATGAAATATGCACAAAAAAAAAATATATCTTTATTTCTCAAAGATATATCTTATATAGTAAATAATTTTATACTAATACATAATATATTAGATTTTTATTATATCATCATTTTAAAAATAAGCATTTGTTTATTTTCTACAAATATTATTTCTATTTGATTGTGTTTTTATTTTCTACGCATTCTCATTCCTTGACAAAGCAAAGCAAGGACTACAAATTCAATTCCTAACAAACCACAATCATCATCATCTTTTTTCTTCTTCTTATCTTTATCACCCTCTCCTTCCTCTTCTTCCTCTTCTTCCTCTTCTTCCTCTTCAGCAATGTAAGTGTATTCATAAATAGTGTTTGCTGGGAGAATCTCGTATCTTGTATTTGTCATACCACCCCATACATATATTTTCATTTCTTTTCCTTCTTGTTGCAATACACTACCATGATAGCAAAAAGGTACGGGAGATGACTCTTTTTTTGACCATTTATTTTTTTCAATATCAAATTGCCATACATCATCCAAAATATCGTTACCTACACCTATACCACCTAAAATCCAAAATTCTTTATTTCCATTAGCAAGTATAGTGTGCATACCTCGTGCTTCAGGAATTTCTGATTCTAATTGTCCTGTCTTGATTTCTTCCCAAGTGTTTTTATCTTGCCCCACTTCATATTTCCAAAGATCCTTAAATATTTTTGTTCTAGTAACTATATCACTTCCACCAAATAGATATAGTGTGTTGTTGATAGAAATCATAGAATGACCACTACGTGCTTCAGGTTTATTTTGATTTAATGGTAGCGGATGGAAAATTAAATTTTGAGTTGTAGAAGAATAGGAAAAATAGCCAAATACTTGATTACCCTCAATTAAATCACCTGAATTGTTTATACCACCAAATACATAAATTTGCTCTCCAATGACTGCAGTAGCAAAATCCGATCGTGGTTCAAAATAATTTGGTGATGATGGTAACTCTGGCTCATATTCTCTTTTCCATTTTTTATCAGTTGTTTCTCTAAAATCATAGCTATATATAGAATCAGGATAACCAGTGCCATCTTGCATATTACCAAAAAGTACATACAACTTTTCATTCCATACAAGAGTAGTATGACGCATTGCATGTTTCAACTCATCATTACTATGGGGCGTATATATTTTTGTAAACGTTGGAGTATTATTTGTTATATCCAATTCCCAAATATCAGAATTACCATAAAAGCCACATGTAATATAATATTTACCATTATATGATACCATGGAATGGCTACATCGTGCTGAAGGTTTTATGCCTTGCACTTCGATTGTATTCCATATTCCTAATTCTGTACTTTGTTCATAAATTCCTTCCCCTGCATCAGCAAAACAAAAAATAGAACAGAAAAAGTATAGAAAAAAAATGACAATGCCCCCCCTATTACTACATATATTCATATCCACATCATTTCTCCTTTTAAAAAAATAACATATAAAAATATAAAATAATATATTTTTTTGATTACATCATATTAACCATATCTTTTCAAATAAAAAATAAAAGATTGCATTGGGAAGAAGCAACTTTACCTAGGAAAGCCTTCCTACTATAGGGATGTAATCTTACACTGGAGTTGCATGCGAACTTGCTCTGGGGAATATGCTCTGGGGAGAAATATTGCTCTGGGGAGGCAATGCTGCTCCGAGAAGAATTTGCTCAATTTGCTCTGGGGAGGAAAGTTGCTATGGGAAGTAAATGAAAACGCATAGAATTACGTAGAATTACGTAGAAATGCGTTAATAGAAGTTAAAATGCGTAGAATTACGTAGAAATGCGTAAATGCATGAAAGCGAATTTACTCTGGGGGGAATATGCTCTGGGGAATTTACTCTGGGGGGAATATGCTCTGGGGAATTTGCTCTGGGGAATATGCTCTGGGGAGGAAAGTTGCTATGGGAAGTAAATGAAAACGCATAGAATTACGTAGAATTACGCAGAAATGCGTTAATAGAAGTTAAAATGCGTAGAATTACGTAGAAATGCGTAAATGCATGAAAGCGAATTTGCTCTGGGAGAATTTGCTCTGGGTAATATGCTCTGGGGAATTTGCTCCGGGGAGGAAAGTTGCTATGGGGAAGTAAATGAAAACGCATAGAATTACGTAGAATTACATAGAATTATGTAGAATTACGTAGAAATGCGTTAATAGAAGTTAAAATGCGTAGAATTACGTAGAAATGCGTAAATGCATGAAAGCGAATTTGCTCTGGGGAGGCAAATGTTGCTCCGAGGAAAATTTACTCTGGGGAAAATTTGCTCTGGGGGGAAAATTTGCTCTGGGGGGAAAATTTGCTCTGGGGAATTTGCTCTGGGGAAAAATATTGCTCTGGGGAGGAAAGTTGCTATGGAAAGTTACTCCGAGGGAGGAAAGTTTGCTCTGGGGAATTTGCTCAATTTGCTCTGGGGAATTTGCTCGGGGGAGTTACTCTGGGGAGGCAATTGTTGCTCTGGGGAACTTACTCTGGGAATGGCTCTATTACTTTGGGGACACCGTCAGTTACTCTTGGGAAGCAATCTCTGGAGGAAAAGATGTCTTAAAAAGGAAACTTTAGATAAAAAAAAAGATACATCTTTTTTAATATAGATATATCTTAATATAGTAAATAATTTTATTATAATAAAATTATTTAGAATTTTTTTTAAAATACCATAATTTTATTCTTTTAAAAATAACTGTTTTTTTATCTCCTATGTATTCTTTGATAAAACAAGGTAAGATTAAATTTTTAAAATATCATGATTTTATTCTTTTAAAGATAACTGTTTTTTTATCTCCTATGCATGCTTTGATAAAACAAGGTAAAGATTATAAAAAATATACATTTAATTCTTAATACACCACATATCGAAAAATCATCCTCCTATCCTTCTAACGAATACATATAATGTACTGACCTTTGATAAATGAATTGGAATAAAATATATATAACAAATATCTTATTACTTTATGCATTTGCAATGGCATCAATCGCTTCTATTGTTTCCTTTGGATTTTGATATCGTTCTCTAGGATAGCGTGCCATCATTTTTTGAATGAGTGCTGAAACTTCGGGCGTTAGCTCAGGAGCTAAATGAATCGGAGCGTCTGGATCTTGAATAAATCGGGCATTAATAATAGCAATTGTAGAAGAACCTCGAAATGGGACAAGACCAGTGACAGCATGATAAAAAGTAGCCCCTAAAGAATATATGTCACTTCGAATGTCTAAAGGTTCTCCTAAAGCCTGCTCAGGGGATAAATAATACGGTGTACCTAAAATTACTCCTTCTGTAGTTAAATCTGGTTCACTATTCGCAGGTTTTGTCAATCCCATATCTACTAAAACTGCACGATTATTGTGAACAAGAATATTCCCAGGTTTAATGTCTCTATGAACTAAATTGTTTTCATAAAAAACCTCTAAGCCTTCAGCAATTTGTCGCACAATATGCAATGCTTCTTGTGCTGGAATAAATTGTCTTTCTTCTAAAATACTTGCAAGACTATCACCCTCCACATATTTCATGACAAAAAAACAATAATCAGGACTTCGTACCACTTCTAAACCTTCAGCAATATTGGGATGTTTTAAATTAATTGTGGCATTGGCTTCTCGTAAAAATCTCTGAATATCTTTATAATTTTCTAAAAAACTCGAATTCAAAGTTTTAATCACTACTTGCAAATAATCTGAGAGACGGAAACCACGAAAAATAACACCCATGCCACCGCTTGTCATGCGAAATAAAATTTGGTATTTTTCACCTGATTCACCTTCAATCTGTGTCCCTGGTTTAAATTGACACTCCCCCATTTTTGTAATGCGAGTACTTTGACGCTTGATACGAGTAAGCTGCGAAGTAACTCGTGCTATAAATTCAGGAAGACTAAATGGCTTGCGAATATAATCATCTGCACCTTCTTGAAAACCTTGCAACAAATCAGTTTCACTATCTTCTCCCGTCAAAAAAATGATAGGAATAGAAACTCCATAAGGATCTTTACGAATATTTCTACATACTTCAAAACCAGACATACCTGGCCCAAGATTTACGTCTAATACAGCCATATCAGGTGTACTATTACGAAATATTTGAATTGCCTCTTCACCAGTAGCTGCCTCCATTACTTTATGACCTTGGCTTTCTAGTAAGCGTCGAACCATTTTACGCAATCTTTCTTCATCATCTACAATCAATATGGTATACATAATATTTTCCTTGTTTTATTTATAAATTGGAATCTCTATGTTATTACACACAACAAGTTGTAAATAGATGTTTTCCATCTGGTCTAATTTATTTCTTTTTTTTTCTAATTCAGCCATTAAAGGAACTTCTTGAATTTTTTGAAACAAATCTGCGTTTGCTTTAATATCAATATTAGAATTCCATTGTGTCCGCAAATGTGCTACTAATACACTACAATACAAATAATAATGCGACGCTCGATACGCACTTTCCCAAGTTTCTTGCACTTTAGGATACATATCTTTTTCTAATTGAAGCATATGAAACTCATTCTGATCAAGTATTTGTTGAAAACGTTCTGGAATTTGATGTTCCTCAAAAGATTCGCCCTTTAAAAGCGATAAAATAAATGTTTCTGCATTTTTCTCATGAATATTGCCTTGTTCCTCACAATATTTTGCTAATTGATATGCATATAACCATTCAGATTCTGGCGTTACCATATCCTCACATTGGGGATATTCAGATTGAAAAAGAGAAATATCAAATGGAAAGCGAAAATGAGGTAAAGGTTGTTTTTTTTGCGTAGTACAACCTAATATGCACAACAAAAAAACTAAAAAAAATTGCTTCATGCATTTTCCTTTTCATAAGCTTCTACAATTTTTTGAACTAGACGGTGACGAACAATATCATCTTTTGTTAAATAATAAAAACAAATTCCAGAAATATTGTGTAATATTTTCTGAGCATGAAGCAAACCAGAATTTTCATTTATTCCTAAATCAATTTGAGTGACATCTCCTGTCACTACAATGCGAGAATGGATACCTAATCGAGTCAAAAACATTTTCATTTGAGATTCTGTTGTATTTTGTGCTTCATCTAAAATAATAAACGCTGACTCCAACGTTCTACCACGCATATAAGCAAGAGGAGCAATTTCTACAATCCCTTTACTCATATAATGCTTCAATGTAGTATAATCAAGTAAATTATATAAAGAATCATACAAAGGACGCAAATATGGATTAATTTTTGCTTGGAAATCACCTGGAAGATAACCTAATTTTTCTCCAGCCTCTACAGCTGGACGCACTAAAATCAACTTTTTCACTCTTTCCTGTCGCAACGCTTCCAACGCCATGGCCACAGCTAAAAACGTTTTTCCAGTTCCAGAAGGACCAATGCCAAAGACAATCTCATTTTCACGAATACTTTGCATATATTTTTTTTGCCCAGGCGTTCGAGCCATTACACCTACAGATTCATGATCATGAAAAACAGAAGTGCTCGCATCTGTTTTTTTTGTGACAGGTTTATGATCAGTAAATTTATAAATAATTTCTTCCACTTGCATTGGACTAATAGTGCCATTTTTTAAAATTTTATTTTTAATTTCTTCTACTGCCATGCAAAGATTTTCCACATCTTTTGGTTCACCATAGATTTTCAAATTATCTCGTGCCACAATACGCACATGAAAAGCTTCACGCATTCGTTTTATATTCTTATTATAATTCCCAAATAAAAGCGGAATATTGGGGAAATCATCTAAGGAAATTATTTTTTCCATAATTTTAAAATAGCCTTTATGATTTTAAAAATTTTTGTTATAATTCTACACAAATTTTGTTATTTATTTTTATAATGAATATTCTATAATTTTATCAAATTTTTTCAAAAAGATACATAAGAAATTTGTATTATGTTTTTTAAAGTAGGAAATATGAAAGAGAACTCCTTACTGGACTTGATTTTCAAATACAAAGAAATACTACAGAATCAACAATACGTAAGCATTGAAGAACGAGAAAAAGATAGAATTCATTTAAATGAAATACATGCACAACTACAAAACATTTCTCAAAAAATTTTAGATTCCAAATGTTACTTACAACTAGGGAAAATACAAGAAAATCAAACAGTCCGCTTTTTAGCAGACGATACAACTGCCAACCAAAGAATTGAAATGTTAGCATACATAGTGAGAAGTCAATGTCGACCCGTTCTATTTATATCAGGCACAAATACCTTACTTATAGACGAAGTCAGTAAAAAAGAAAAACAAATCCTAGAAATAGACAACCAAATACAGACACAAAAAGGAGAATTACCGCAAATTTTCTCCCTAAAAGAACAAACAAAAATCCAACAAAAAGACTTCCTTCTCATGAAACAAACTGTACTACAAATCGCTAAAAAACACCCTAGATTATCATATTGGCGGAAAAAATTTACCGTGGAACAAGCAGAAATTCTTTCTCAATTAGCATCTAGCGGAGAAATAGAAATTCACTTAGACACAGATAAACAAAAATTGCACGGAGTCAAAACGTGCGTTGTATTGAAAGAATAAACAGTGGACAATATCGTACAAGAAGCTTTGCAAGAACTATTCATTGCCATCACAGCACGATGGCGAAATGAACAAGGAAACCTTTGCATAGGCATTTCACGAAAAAAACTTTTACAAGCAGGCAACATATCTTTTGCAGTATTAGAAGAACTCATTCGAAAAATCAAAGACCAAATCAAGCCATTAGGACTTGAATTTCTAGAATACATATACGAAGGAGAAGTTTGGTACACAGTACATTCTACTTATGTTGCTCCAAGCGAACTCAACAGCAATGAAGAAGCTATGCTTGCCGTCATTATTTCCAAATTAGAAACAAAAAAAGATCTCACAACAACAGAATTAAAGAAAAAACTCACAACTGGTGACTATTTTACATTGTATCAATTTGACCAAATATTAAAAAATTTAGAACAACTCGGTTACATCAAACGAAATAAACAAAAAATACAATATGCACCTCGAACACTCGTTGAATTTTCTCCAGATGCCCGTAAACATATTGGTATGGAAGCTGAACGGTTAATTTTTTAACCTGTATATAGAAAAATTTAGAACAACTCGGTTACATCAAACGAAATAAACAAAAAATACAATATGCTCCAAGAAATCTCATTGAATTTTCACCAGATGATCGAAAACATATTGGGATGGAAGCTGAATGGTTAATTTTTTAACCTTATTACATATGAATATGTAATAATAAAAGGACGCTTTTATAAGCGTTTTAACAATTCATTTTTTAACCTTTATACGTAAAAATAGACGGACGCTTTTGTAAGCGTTTACAAAGTGCGTTTTTGTTTTATCTTTATTAGATAGAACAAAAACGGGGCCTGCGTATATTGTTTTATTTTAAAATAAAATAGCATACGCTTATGAAAAGAAGAAAATAAAAATATGAAAAAATATTATATACTTTTAATGATGTTGTGGCAACTTCAATCAGCATTTGCTACAAATGGATTATTTCCTACATTTATGGGTACACAAGCAGCAGGGCGTGCAGGCACAGACATTGGTGTTGCTATAGATGCTACTTGCATTGCCACAAATCCAGCTGGCATTGGTTTTTTACATGGAAAACAAGTTGAATTATCTGTTGGTTCTTTTTTCCCTATTGCAAAATACAAAGATAAACATAATGATGAACGCTCTCAATTCGAACCCACCCCCGTTGGATTTTTTGCAATGACATGGGATAATGGCGGTAAATTTTGGGAACCCATCACAGATTCTATTTCCTATGCTTTAGGAAATAAACCTGATTCTAGTGAGTATATCTATATTGTTAATGATTTGCCAAGCCTTTCTCACTATCATGTAGGTAACTGCGGACAAGGTAATTTATGCACCCAAAGCAACAATTATTCCTTAATTGCTAACGGAGAAGGAGCTATATTGTCTAATTTCCGCCTATTTTCCTTTATACCAGCAGCAAGCTTACAACAAAAAATCATCTTTTCTCAAGATCAACTTCCTAATCTGCCACCTAGCTCCGAAGTAGTGAGCATCACAGCACGAATTCAAGGACAAGGTACATATTACTTGCAAGTAGAAGATAAAAAAAGCGATCTATCTTCTCAAGGCTATGCAAACATTGTTTGGGATCGTCCCTATTCACCAGCTTGTGTGCAAATTATATCAACACAAACCAACGAAACGCCCCAATCCATTGAAGTTTCTTTAGGATACCGCCTTCTAAACAAAACATACTGGGTCAAAGTTGAAAATAACATAACAGATACTAATTCTAACATCTACTATATGTTTATAGCAAGAGATGAAGCATCGTATAACATCCAAGGTTTTACAGAAATCAACCTCTCTTTTAATAGTGCCTCTTCAGACAGTGGTATGAAAAACATTGTATATACATACAAACTAGACTCGCAAAATCCAAATTCATTTGTTCAAATCGACTTTGCACATCAAAACAAAACATACACTTCCTCAACCCATGAACGAGTCTATCGTGAAAACAGCGACCCCCATATTCCTATTTGCAACACTATAGCAGACCATCAATTCCCAGATCCAGAACGACCTTCTGGTTGGAAATTTGCTTTAGGAATCATACCACAAACAGGATCACGATACACTATTGAACTTAAATCTGATATATTTCCAGAAGGCATTGAAAATAGAACAGACATTACTTTTATTTCTTTTGTTCCATCTGTAGCATATCGATTTAATGATTTCTTCAGCATTGGTGCTTCCTTAAACATTAATTTTGAAATGTTCCAAATAGACGGAGTCAACTGTCAAAAATCAACCTTATTGCAAGGACGTCCTATAAAGGACATGGACATAGCTTTTGGCGATTATCTAATCAAACTACGAGACATCTATCACATTAAAGGTGAAATGGACGCAGATTACTTATATGGTTTTGGAATCGGTGGCAAAATTGGTTTTCTTTGGAAATTAAGCGATACATTCCAATTTGGTGCTGCGTATACTCCTCCTACTTGGATGACAAATGCTAAAGGGGAAATGACAGTAGATTACACTCGCCATTTTAACATCATTGATGTTGCAAGCATTTCAAAAATATTTTTACCTAATAAAGGACGATATGGATTTAAAGGCGATTATGACGTAGAAGTCGAATTTACATTACCACAAAGAATTGGAGTAGGCTTTAGCTGGTTTTTATTTGATCAACTCACATTGTCTATGGATTGTCATTGGATTCATTACTCGGACACACAATCTGAAATGAAAATTAAAATTAAAAACGGCACTAACGCTGATTTAAACGCACTTGTTGGAGGTGATCGCACAAGGACTGTTTTAAATATGGGTTGGGACGATCAATTTGTCGTTTCTGTTGGCTTATCTTGGCAAGTTTCTCCTAATTGTATTTTACGTTGCGGTTATAACTATGGTACTAACCCAGTCCCTGATAAATACGAAAATCCACAATTCATATCTATTATGGAACACCATATAAATATTGGTGGTAGCTACCTACTTCATAGAAATATCAGTGTACATACAGCCCTTGAATTCACATTACCCCATAAAATCAACTCTAAAGAAAACTTAGTTCATGAAGATTTTAGCAATAGTTCTTTGGAAGTCTTCAATATTGGTGCCATGATGGGAGTTTCTCTAAGATTTTAATACTAGTGTTATAATAACATATCTATAAAATTTTAATACTGGGTATCATGATGAAACATCTATAAAATTAAATTGCATCATGATACTATAATGCAACATCTATAAGTTTCAATGATACCATGATGCAACATCTATAAAATTTTAATACTAGTATTATGATCAACATCTATAAAATTAAATTGCATCATGGATCATAGTAATATATCTATAAAATTTTAATACTGGGTGTCATGATGGAAATTTCTCTAAGATGTCAATATTGATGCCATGATGACATATCTATAAAATTTTAATATTGGTGTCATGATGACATTTCTCTAAGATTTTTAAGAACATTTATAAAAATAAGAAAATAAAAATTCTATCATTTATAAAAAAAATAATTTTAAGATATATAAAAATTTTAAGTTTTTTATAAAAATATAGAGGTGAGGATTACAATGACTCCACAAGAAAACTACCAGTTCACCATGCAGGCTGTTGGCTACATTCCTAGGACACAGGCACAGCAACAAGACTACAATCGTATGGGATTTAAGGCTGGTTTAGAAGTACACCAGCAACTCAAAACAAAACAAAAACTCTTTTGCAATTGTCCAGCTGGTCTCTACCATAAAAAAGGTTTGTACGATCTCAGAATTGTACGCTATATGCGTCCTACTTTAAGCGAACTGGGACAATATGATAGTTCTGCATTAACAGAATTCAAAACAAACAAAAAAATTATATATCAAATCGTTAAAAAAACAGCTTGTACCTATGAAACTGATGATACACCCCCATTTACCATCAACAAAGAAGCCTTAGAAATTGCCTTAGAAATTTCATTATTATGCAAATCCAACATTGTTGGCGAAGTCCATATATCAAGGAAGCAATACGTAGACGGTAGCATACCTGCAGGTTTTCAACGAACTGCCATCTTAGGTTTAGAAGGTGAAATTCCTTTAAAAAATAAAAAACTTAAACTCATACAACTTAGCATTGAAGAAGACTCTTGTCGCGAAGTGAGCGATTCTGGACACGTTCGAATCTTTCAAACAGATAGATTTGGCACACCACTTATTGAAACGGTCACGTATCCTGATCTTGTCAGTCCAGAAGAAGTCCGAGAGGCCTGCGAATACATTCGATACCTAAATCGTAGCACTGGTAAAGTCAGAACTGGAATCGGAAGTGCTCGTCAAGATGTCAATGTCAGTTGCCAAGGAGGCGAACGAAATGAAATCAAAGGCGTAGCTCATACTGCATGGATTCCAGAAATAACACATAACGAAGTTTTTAGACAATGGGCATTGCTTAGAATCCGTGATCTACTCAAAGAAAAAATTGAAAATCAAGACAAATGGACACTAACCTCTTGCGAAATTGACCCTAATGAATTTTCCTTTACATACCAACCCATTATTCGTGCTTTAAGTTCACATAAAAAACTCATTGCCATTAATCTACCAAAATTTGCTCATATCCTATCTCACTTTACACAACCTAATCATATTTTTGCAGATGAGATCAGCGGTCAACTCAAAGTCATTGCTTGCCTAGACCAACCCAATATGCTTCATTCAGAACAACTTCAACCCGTTTTAAAACAACAAGATTGGGAAAAAATACAAGAAAAATTACAAGCACGAGACAATGATGCTCAGATTCTCATTTGGGCACCAGAGAACGATATTGATCTAGCCTTAGAATACATAGAAAAACGTTGTAAAGCCGCATTTCTTGGCGTTCCCAGAGAAACAAGAAAAGCATTAAAAGACGGAACAACTATATTTGAACGATTCCTCCCAAGTGCCGATAGAATGTATCCAGACACAGACTCCCCAGCATTGCCTTTAGAAGATGAATATATTGAAAAACTACGATCCAACATTCCAGATGAAATTATAGACCGAGCCAAACTACTGGATGAATGGGAAATCCCCGAAGAATGGCGTTCCTATATTTTCAGAAACAATATTTTCCCCACATTACAACGCATTATAGATGAACTCCTCGTAGACCCCAAAGTCATTGCTAAACTTTTTGCCCATCAACTACGAAGATTAGAAGGGAAAAACCGAAATTCAAAAGTTTTCGATTATAACCACATCTATCGCCTAATTGAATACATTTTACAACAAGGACTAGATATGGAAATTGCAAAAATCATGCTTCCTATAGTCTATGAATATCCACAAATGGACTTTGATTCCGTTCTAACATATATCCACTACAAACGATATTCTAAAGACGACATCCTAAATCGAATTCCATTCCTAGCTGATAAATTTATTCCCTTTAATCAAAACAAAGAAATCGCAGAAAAAGCAAGAGTTAAATGGATGATTGGTCAACTCCGTAAAATGGCAACAGGAAACATTTCATTCCCAGAACTTGAAAAATATGTAACCAACCGCCTAAAATCATGGGATTTAAATTATGAATAATACACATTTACAAAAAAATCTTAGACAAAAAAAATTCGTAGGACGATACTTCCGTTGGAAATCATGGAATTTAAATTATGAATAATACACACCTTCCTAAAATTTTAGCTATAGACACTTCGTGTGACGATACTTCTGTTGGAAATCATGAAATTTACATTAGAAATAATACATATTTACAAAAAAATCTTAGACAAAAAAAATTCGTAGGACGATACTTCCGTTGGAAATCATGGAATTTAAATTATGAATAATACACACCTTCCTAAAATTTTAGCTATAGACACTTCGTGTGACGATA
>JAGOMP010000058.1:0-1330 GCA_017993505.1 Planctomycetota bacterium | reverse complement strand
CTTCCGTTGCCATACTAGAAGGCGATAAAGTCCTGTCTAGCATTGTTTCTTCTCAAAATGACATACATAGAGAATGGGGCGGTGTAGTTCCATCCCTGGCAAAACGAGCACACCAAGAATACATACAACCTTGCATTCAAATTGCCCTAAAAAGAGCGAAAATTAAAAACATAAAACAACTCCAAGCCATTGCAGTTACTTATGGACCTGGTCTAGCTCCCTCTTTAGAAGTAGGAATTGCTCAAGCAAAACAACTCTCTTTGGAAAACAACTTGCCTCTCATTCCTGTCAATCACATGGAAGGTCATTTATTATCTCCTCTACTCAAAAATAGCAAAGGAAACTACTACTCTAAGATCATTACAACAACATTGCCTTGGCTTGTATTAGTTGTATCAGGAGGTCATACAGAAATTGTATGGTGTAAAAAAATTGGTACATATGAAGTACTGGGTCGTACACTCGACGACGCTGCTGGTGAAGCATTTGATAAAGTTGCAAGAATGCTAGACTTAGGCTATCCTAGTGGTGTTGTTATTTCTCATCTTTCTAAACAAGGTAACCCTGAACAATACAAACTTCCACGCCCTATGTCTACCAGCAACAACTATGACTTCAGTTTTTCAGGTCTAAAAACAGCCTGCCTATACCAAACAAACGATCTAAAACAACAACTAGGTGACCAATTTGCAGACATCATCCCAGATTATTGTGCATCTTTACAAGAAGCCATCGTAGACTCCCTACTTATCAAATTCAAACGAGTCCTAAAAAAACGAAAACCTAAAACAGCCCTTGTAGGAGGCGGAGTTAGTGCTAACCTACGTCTCAGAAAAAAATTTCGACAAACATTAAAAAAATACAACATACCCATTTACTTTCCCTATCAAAAATTTTGCATGGACAATGCTGCTATGATAGGTCTTGCTGCCTTCCACAAATACAAACGAAACGAAATCTATACCACCGCTGAGGATATCAACAAAGTAGATCGCATCCCCAACCTTACCTACTAACCTCTTCCCTTGATTCTCTCTTTTATTGTATGTCCAAGTTTCTAGGGTCATAAACTCACTCTAGGTACTCTGGTACTCTGGGGTGCAAACTTGCTCTGTGCTCTGGAGAAGAAATATTGCTTTGGAGAGGAAAGTTGCTCGGGGTTACCAACTGCTTTAAATAATCTATAAAATTCTATAAAATAATAAAAATAATATAAATATTTTATAGAATTATGTGGAAATATCAAAGCTGATTTAACACTAAAAGATAGAGTGTATATTTGTAATGAATGTGGTTTAAAAATAGACAGAGATTACAATGCAAGTTTGAA
>JAGOMP010000057.1 GCA_017993505.1 Planctomycetota bacterium | reverse complement strand
CGGCAATGCAGTCAGATTTAGTAATAAATCAGATTGTAACCAGCAAGGTTGAAACAGAAATACAACAGAAATCTTATTTATAGATTTTTATAGCTATTTATAGGATTTTATAGGTTTGTAGGAACGGTTAAGTAAGACTATAGTTTTATTTATAGTGAGATAAAGAGAAAAATAGAAATAAAAAATAGTAAAAGAAAAGAACAAAGAGTAAAATAGAATGAAATATACATTTGAATAGAAAATAGTAGAAGAACAATTAAAATTCAAAGAAAATACTTCATACTTATTCTCCTTTGTTGCAGAGTAGCATGTTTAGACTCTACTCTGCTTTTTTTATATTTTAGAATAAAAAAAATTATCTACGAAAATGTTAGTAGCAGCAAATGAAGACCAGTTGAGTAGTAAAAACTAACGATTATTTACGAAAACATTGGGCAGTAAATTATTAAATTATATATTGAAATAATGTATATTGTTTATGATTATTTGATTTTTCTTTATAATATTGTATAGACAAAAAAAAAGAATAGGATGTTAATATCCTATTCTTTTAATATTCTACTTTTTTTTTTGAATAAAATGAATCATTATCGACGGAATCGGCGATAGCAGTAGATGGCAAATAGAGTGAGTAAAGGGATTAATGTTGCTAAACTAGCTGTGCCGTGGATAGGCGAACATCCACCACCTTTTCCTTTTCTAAAATTTTTATCATGAATTTCATCCCATAAAACGGCAGCAGCAATATTCAGCACACCACCTGTTTCAGTTGTTCCTACATCATATTTAACTACTGATTTTTTCACAAGCTGGATCAATTGTTTATAGTCGTAATCTTGTAAATGTGGGCAAGACCATATTAATGCTATTCCACCTGTTACGTGTGCTGCAGCCATAGAAGTTCCAGACATTTTATCTGCTAGAATATAGTTTTCTTCTTCATCTATAAGAGTTGCATGAGCAATTCCGTCTCGTTCTTTGGGTTGTTCTGGGATAGAATTATCTATCCACTTATATTTACTCATTCCCACATGGTATCCAAGGATATTTTCACCAGGTGCCATTAAATGAACAGAACGTAGCCCCCAATTGGAAGTTGCAGACAGTTTACCACTATTACTACAAGAAGCTACAGAAATGATATTGTCTAATCCTGGTTTTAATTCACCATTATATTGATTAGCTATGCAATATCCACTAGGGAAATGACGGATTTCATCTGTATTGCGTGCTTCATTCCCTGCAGAAGTCACCACAATAGTTCCAGATGCTTGTAATGCCTGCAGTTGTTCATACACTGTTTCACTAAAACCAGTTCCCCCTAAACTTATATTAATAATATCCACTACACCATTTAATAAAATAATAGCATTTGATAAAGCCCATGATGAAATTAACTTATCATAATCCACAGCACGAATACAAATCATGTTGATGTCCCAACAAATGCCAGCAATGCCTCGCTTATTGTGACCGACAGATCCAATAATGCTTGCAACATGAGTTCCATGATGTTCCATTTCAAAGTCATCCCTTCTTTGTATTTTCATAAAAGGTAAGGGAGGCAAAGAACCTAGGATATATGAGTCTGGCATATTCCAACCAAGATTCACTCGAGTTACCCAACAGTTAGAATCCCCTTCTTCTGATACAAAATCTTTATGTCCACTACATTGCATTCCTTCATTATATTGTTTTGGTGGTACTGGAGTAGTGGGGAAATCACGACCGAAAACACCTGTATCTATGATGCCTACTTTTTTTGTAGCTGTGGTGATTTTATCCCAAGCTCGTTCGCAACCAATCAGTCTTAAGTTGTCTTGTTCACCATAATAAGGGTCATTGGGGATCATTTCTAGTTCATATACATAATTGGGTTCTACGTATCGAACAGAACGAGTGTTAAAAAATTGGTCTAAGCAAGATCGAAGTTCTGTTCTAGTTGAAATGTGGACAACATATGTTTTTTTATTTTCATCAAGTTTTTTATAAGAAATAGCTCCTAAATCTTGGAATTGAGCATGTATTTCTAATTCAGGAGTATCGTCAGTAAAACTAATAATAAAAGAATTGGATCGATGCGGATGTTGTAACATTTCCTCTACGCTAGCATAGTATTGCCCAGCATAGCTAATGGAAGATACTAGGATTAAAATCCAAAGAAAATATTTCATTCTTATACTCCTTATTATAGATGGCGTCCCATTCCAAAATAAATATTAATGCCAACTAAGAATGTTAAGCTATTGAGGTATACATTTCCTTCAAAGCAAGTCTGATTATCTAGAGGTTTAAAGTCAACATTGGGGCGATTATATTTCCATCTAGGTTCAATGAATAAACTAATGTTCTTTGTAAGAAAATATTCAGCACCAATAGAAGCATACATTGCGAATGAAAATTCATCAATATTTATCAAATCTTGATTGTCATTATGATTGAATGCCATTCCTGCACCAAATCTTGCGTAGGGTGCTAACCATGTTGTACCTACTTGAAAAGGCACTCTATATTCTAAAAAAGCACATAAGGCAAAAGAATGTGCATCAGTAACTTTTTTTTGTCTACCTTCGTAATATATAACTCCTGCTGCACGGAATTTCATATCTTCTATTGGGATACAACCATAATCTAAGGATAACCCCACAGAGATATTTTTTAAATATTTGGGAAGTCCAAATTTGATTTCAAAGTTTCCAGCCCAAGTTTTATCATGGAAGCCCCAGTCATGATCATCTTCATAGAATTTTGCAGGCTGTCCTTGTAATACTCCTCTACCTTTAAATCCAAAATCTAATAAAGATAAAGCATATCCAGCACCGATTCGGATTCCAAAAGTATATATATCAATGGGTTCTATTCCCAAAGAACTTTCCACTGTTTCTAATTCGTTCGATGTGGTAAGAAGGTTACTATCTTGATAAATATTTGTACTTTGAGGAGATGTGCTTTGGAAATAAATGCTATCTCCAGATACATCGTAACTAGTTTGTGCCATAACAAAACTAGTGCAAATTAGTGTGATTACGATAAAATAGAAATACTTCATGTAAATCCCTGCTCCTACACTAAGATTGTGTTTTGTAACGTTTTTATGAAATACGTGTTTGTTTTTTAATGATATCACAATTTTTTTGAAAATAAATTATATCATAAAATTTTATAAGAATAAAGAATTAATTTTTATCATTTTATTTTTTTGAATCAAGTATTTTTACTCTAGGGAAGGTAAATTTAGTAAGGGGTACTTTTTTATAATGTTATTCCAAACTTGTTGGGCTTTTTCTTGACCTACTCGTTGTTCTAGGTTTTGTTTAATCCATTGTATGGCTGCTTGTTGGAAATACTTGAGTGGTTTAGGTTGTTCGATTTCTAGTAAGTGTGTATCTGTATGGCGTCCTAGGTATTGTTTATGTAAGACATAGATAAATCGTGTGAGTCCGTTATAATGATCCAACATGCCATTGAGTATAGCTTGGTATGCAAGTCTTTGTTGGATAGTGATGTAGTTTTCTACAATATGTTTTCGTTCAAAGTTAATACTTCGTCCGATCTCTCGAATGACAAAGTTATCTAGGTCACTTGTGTAAAGGGGACTTGTGAATTTTTCTTTAACTTTTTGAAAATATTTGTCAGCTCGTTCTTTTTGGTTATATAGATAGCATGTTTTGATAACATGTTCTAAAAAATCTTGGTAATTTTCTTTTCCCAGTTCTGGTACAAGATCTTGCACTTCAAGGTAAGTTCTATCTAAGGATTCTACAATATTGAAATTGGGAGTGCATACGATTCGTAGGTCTGTATTGGCTAAAAATGTACCATATTCAAAGATTTGTTTTAGAGAGTTATATCGTAGAATTTGTATATGTGTATGCAAGGAAGAACTATCTACTTTGATGAGTGATTTATCCATTTTTTCAAAGGCGATTTCCCCCCAATAAAAAGAATGACTAGCTGGTAATCTCCAATCGAGTTTACAATAATTATTGTCAATCTCTTTCATACGTTGTAGATCCATTTTTAAGTCTTGGTTAATGCGCTGTTGTATAAGATAATTTTTAAATATATTCCAAGTATGGAGCAATTCTTTGTTTTGTTCAATTTCTTCATGGACAGTTTTTGGGAAATCTTTCCATTTCATGTTTTCTGCTAAGGAAATGTTGAGTTTTTTTGTTATTTGGAGAAGCTGTTGCCATTGTCCGTTGTTTTTGATTTCTTGAAATTGTTGTGGTGCTTGGATAAATACGTCTAAGTCTGTAGTATCATCTAAGAGTTCTGCCCAAATGTCAAACCATCGTTTTTGGTAGTAATCTTTATACACATCCATGGAGTTTAATTCTAGTTTATTAAATATAAGAAATCCAAGTTGCTGGTATAGTTTGGCTGAGTTCTGGTTGTATTTCAGTCCATGGTCACGTAAATGTTCAATGCCTTTATATACCCATCTCCATTTATCATGAGGTGTGGGCATAGTAATGGAAATATTGTATGCCATTTCTGAAGAATTGAGAATCCAAACTTCAGGGATACGCGGTTCCAATTTTCCAATTAAATTATATAGATGAATGACTTCGTAATGATTGCCTTGATTTCGTAATTCTAAAACTCGTAGCCAAAGGTAATCAATGAGAAAGCCTCGTAAACCGCCCAATGCTGTTGTAGCTAATACTAATTCAGGAGGTGCGTTATCCATAATAGGGTTATGTGTTAAATTGTACTCTTCTCGTTTTATATTGATGATCGTTAAAAAGTGGGAAGCACAAAATAGAAAAAATATTGCAAAGCCACTTAAATATATTTGTTTCCAGGATGGAATCCATCGTTTCATACTTTTTCCTTTTTATAAGATAATTGCAATTTATACACAGGCAAGAGATTATTTATTTAAGAATAAATATGAATCCTTGGAGCATGAAAAGAGAAATAGATAAGATCAAGAAGATAATTTTTCTTAAAGATGCTCGTGACGTTGCAATATGTAGGCATTGGTTTAGAGAATTTTGCCATTTTTGTTTGACTTGAATATCTATATCTTTGCTAAATATGGATTTTCCTAATATAGTTTCTATTTTCTCTACATCATATGTTTGTAAATAGTATGGGATTTGTTCAAGTTGTCGAAGTGCTTCTTGGGAGTTGTGATAGATTTTTATTTTTTTCTGTAGTTGTTTGGCTTTGATATATATAGGATCAGACTCATATAATGTAACGATAAGTTGTTTTAAAATTTTATATGCCCGGTCAAAATTTTTTTCTTTATAGGCTTGTTGGGCTTCTTCTAATATTTGTTTATTTTTTTGATCCTTGGAGACAACTTCTGCTTTTTCTTTGTTTCCCTCTATATTAATATCTTGTTGGAGTTGTTTTTTTTCTTCGTCTATTGGTGGCGTTACTATTATTTGTTCTTCATCTACACTTTCTAGTGTATCAGAATCAGATAAGGGATCTACTTCTAATGTTGGATTTTTTGTTATTTGTGATGTAGTTTGAATGTTATTATTGGCGGCTGTTTCTGAACTGGGAGTGGTGAATGTTTTTGTATCTTGTTTTGTTTTTTGAACAACATAGATTTTTTTTGTGATGATATGTTTTGGTGTGGCTGGCTCTGTTTGTATTTCTAATTGTTCTGGTTTTTCTTTAACAACATCTTTATTGTCTTCTTGCATAAGGTGAACATCTTTGTCTTCTTGTATAAGGTGAACATCTTGATCTTCTTGCATAAGGTGAACATCTTTGTCTTCTTGCACATTCTGAGAAAACATAGGTTGTATTTCTGCCTGATGTTTAGAAGCATCTAATTCATACGTGTCTATTTCTTGTTTTTCTAAATATTTTGTAATATCTTTGTAAATGTTTTCATCTATTTTTACTTTGTCTTCTATTATATCATGATGTTGTAGGAATTCGTTCTTTTTTGTTGTAATGAAAGTTTTTTTTTTGTAAAAAGAATCTGTGTCTATTGTGTTGTACGTTTTATTTTGAAGTTGCTTTATGGGGTCTATATTCTGTTGTTCATGTATTCTTGTGACTGGCAATATTTCTTGTTTATTTTCTAATTCTTCTAAGTATCTATCACCAGGCAAAGTTAAGTGTTGTTGTGTTTTTGTAGGAGGGATTCCTTTATTATTTTCTTGTGTAATGCTAACACAACGAGGTATTCGTACAATTTTATGAATTTGTGTGATATTCTTTTTCTTTTTTGCAATAAGTTGGCTAGCATGGATATGTTGTGTATCTTTTAGTGGCTTTGTTTGTTTTATTTTTTGTTGCAAAATTTTTTGTAGTTCTAGAGAACTTCCATGGTTCGGATAAATAGCTAAACATCTTTGCAATACATTGAGAGCTTCTTCATTTTTATCAAAGTTGGCTAATAATTGTGCATTTTCCCAAAATTGTATAACATTTTTCAGTTGTTTTTCAGCTGTTTTAATTTGTAATTCTAATTCTGTGGATGGATAGATATCATTGGCTTCGCTTAAAACTGCAATGGCTTCAGGTAATTTTCTTTCTTCTAAAAGAGCAAATCCTTCGTTTTTGAGTTGGTCGTATTTTTCTTGAACTTCTTGTTGTGCTATTTGTTTGATTTTTTCTAAATATTTTTCACCTTCTTCTGAAAAAGAAGAGGGGAGTATCGATAGGCATTGTTCCATTTTTTTAATGGCTTTGTTATATTTTCCTGCAACAACTAATTTTTTAGTGACTCTATACAGTGTTTTGGCTTTTTCCATTTGGATTCGCATATTTTCAAATTGCGTTGTAATGGAATTTGATCTTTGAGGACGTCTTTTTGGTTTTTTTACAGTATCTATATTTTTCTGCTCTTCTTCTGTAAAAAGACCAGCTTTTTCGAATGCAATAACTTCTGAAATAGAGGCTTGTTGAGCCATAAGCTCTACTGCTGACATATTTTCGATGTTCGAATCTTCCCAAAAATCCACTGGTTCTGCGTTTAACCAAGATGTGCTATTTGAATCCACAAAAGTTACATTTTCTAATTCTTCTTCTAGTTCTTTTTTATTATATTGCTCTTCTAGTTCTTGATTGTTATATTGCTCTTCTTCTATAGGAAGTAAAGTTTCTATTTCATTGTTTTCATTTTTTTCTTGTTGCCAACCAGATTCAGAAAATAAAAAGGAATCATGACTACTATTGAAAGAAGCATTTTCGGATTCTAATAATAAATTTAAAGAGGAAAAAATTCCTAAGCTATCATTTTCTTTTGATAATAAATTATCACTATCATGGGTACTTTCAAAATTGAGTTGATCGATAATTTTTTCTTCTTTTAAAGCAATAGCAGATATAGGGTCATCTAAAAAATCAAAGGTTTCTTCAGCACTTTCTTCTAATTCCTGCCAAGCCAATATTTCTGATTCTGTCAAATTTTCTTCCATTGTTTTTGGTAAAGAATTTGTAGAATTGCCTAACAAATATGTTTTTAATTCTGAAGGTAATATGTCGATTCCTTGTTTGGCTAGAAAAGTTTTTAATGCTTGCGAAGCTTGCAAGGACCAAACATTATTCCATTTTTTACTAAATTCTTCTTTGACTTTACTTTCTTGTAATTTTTGTAAGAAAAGTGACATGGAAAATGCTCCTTTGGGCTGTTTTATTGGATATGAGATTCAAGATATTGGTAATTTGGTGTGAGTTTGCCTTGCCAAACAATAGCCGCTGTTTTGATAGGATCTGGTAAATTACTTTCATCTAATGTTTTTGAAAAATCTGCTTTACAAATATCAGGAAGAAATGTCATCAGTATCTGGCTAAAGTATTCTGATGCATCTTTACTGAATTCAGCGGGCAATATGTCCACAGCTAGAACAAGAACTCCCTCGCCTTGAATTCCATCTTGGGCTGTTTTTGTTTCTGCATTGTATACAAAACAAGGGTTTCCTGGATCTGTGGATTTAATGGTACATTCTATAGAGCCATTAACATCACAAGAAATATCAGCGATAACAGTCAGTTTCGTAGAAATTGTTTCTAAATCATGAATAGTAACGAGTCTTGGATATTTTTCTTCCCAATAGATTGTGTTGATTAATAAGTCAATATAAGGCAAATATGTGTTAAACTTGCCTTTGTATTTTTCTGGTTGAGTATAATACTCAGAAAGAACAAATGGTTGATTAGGGTCTTTAGGTTCAACCATATCTTTTTCTTCTAGGATAGCATAGGCATAGCGTCCCACAGGATCTGCTACTATGTCTGAAGCTGAAATTTTTTCTAAAGGCAATAGGCTAATGATTTCTTGAACACCTTTAGAAACATTACCATATCCTGGAATGACAATTAAAAACCGATCGATTTCTCCCCAGCCATTTTGCTGTAATGTTTGAGTGACGTTTTGGATAGATTGTTTGGCTTCTTCTACATTTTCATATTCATGTGCTGTTTTGACTTGTAAAAAGGGAGTATCTTTTCCTTGTACTTTCCAACGTTGCCCAAGGAAGTGGAGAGCATCAATTGCACCAGCAAGTCCTGCAAATCGACCAAATGCAATGAGACGTTGGTTCTTCTCATTTACAATTCGTTCGTAATCTAAAAGTGTAGCTTTTTGTTGTACGATATGACGGAGCATATCCATATTATAGGGCTGTGCTTTGATAGTATGGGAAAAAAAGAGATGAGGTTTATTGGCTTGGATAAAAGATATGGGCATTTCTTTTACTGACAAAAGAAATTCTGCCTCACGAAGATCTTCTATAACTGTAGCACCTGCATCTATAAATTCTTGGTCTGTAAAGCAACGAATACTAGACGGCTGAATCTGCACTGCAATGCCTTGTTGAACTAATTTAGCTACATCACTTGGAACAATGGGAACTCGTTTTTCCCAACAATTTTTATCTTCTCTTCGAATGCCTATTGTTTTAATCATTTTGAATCATACTCCTGTTATGTTATGGTTGTTTTTGGATGAGTTTGCCATATTTTGTAACAATGGGAATGAATTCGGGTTGTAAAATGTGAAAACCGCTAAAAAATAGGATGCCTTGTGGACTTTGTGTCAGTGCCACTTGTATTTGTTGTTCTAAGAGTTCTGGCGTGATTACAGAAAAATATGCACTCAAGCCATATACTAATGGAATATTTGGCGGAGTGGCTTCTTGTTCTTCATGAACATATGTATCTAGTAATTCTAGTGTGCGAGCGTATGCCATAGATGCAATTTCATCTACGAGTCCTTCACGTGCCCATAGAGGCCAATTTTGCATCCAATATTTAGGAGCTGTTTTAGGATGAGGAAAAACAGCAACAGATAATGGAAGGTGAGGTGCTTTTTTTCGCAAATGTTGTCGTAGTATTCGGAGAAAATTTGTGAGCGATTCTTGACGAAATTTTGTCCATCGATAATCTTTTTGGTTAGGCTCTACATTGTATTGGGCTTTATATTGTGCCACTGTTTCAGGATGATAATCTACGGAAGTGTCTGGATATCGAAATCGATCAAGTTGAAATCCATCAATTTCATAATTGTCAATGATTTCGTCTATGATGTCTAATGTTCGTTGCTGCACTTTTTTTAAACGGGGAGAAACCCAACCAGTCAGTTCTCCAGTGTTTCGAACCATACATTGATCGGGATGTTGTTTTAAATAGGGACCAAAAATATTTTTTTCATCCTTTGCATCTGTGAACCCTACTTCTTGACCTTTGCAAAGCACATTAATATAAGGATATACTTGAATTCCTAGTTTTTTACATTCTTGTATAATAAAACGAAAAGGATCCCAATCTAAATTATTATATTTTGGTGCAATTTTGCTATTATAAAATACATGCCCTGTAGGAAATTTAACTAAATAGTAAATGCGATTGATTCCCATGTCATGGAATGTTTGTAAGTGTTGTGCAATAAGAGGACGATCCACTTCTTCTTTGCATTGCAATGAAGAGTGATAGCTATTATACCAAATTCCATACACTCTTTTTGGTTCTTCTCCATATATATATACACTTGTAAACAGCATGATACAAATACACCAAAATATTTTCACGTTAACTCTCCTTTTTAAAATTGGCTAATTCATTTTGAATAGAATAAAAGACTTCTTCTGCAGAGGAAAATCGATTTAATCTATCAAATGCCATAGCTTTTGAAATTAAGTCAGAAGTGCTTTTGGGAATATCCATAAGTTCATCTAAAGGTTGTACGCTTTTACTTGTAATTTGCAATGTCAATGCATGGATTCCTGGGACATCAAAATAAGGAGGACGCCCTAATAAAGCATGATATAACGTTGCACCTAAACTATAAATATCAGCTCGCACATCTATATTGCTAGCATTGTCGATTTGCTCTGGGGGAATATAATTTAAACTTCCTAATACTTGGCAAGGCATAGTAATTCGTTCGCCACTAATTTTCATAATTCCAAAGTCAATGATTTTCAATTGATTGTGTGGCATGAGAAAAATATTAGCAGGGTTTAAATCTCGATGGATTACGCCTTGTTTATGAACATAATAAAGACCTTGAGCAATTTGAGCACCAATTTTTAAGACGATTTTTACTGGCATAGCACCATTTTTTTTAATATACGATAAGAGAGAAATTCCATTTAAATATTCCATGACAATTACAGGACGATCACAAAACATGGCAAATTCAAAAACTTTTACAATACGAGGGTGATTGAATTTCATACAGATTTTTGCTTCTCGTAAAAAACGTTGAATAGCAACCTCTTCCAATCGATACGCATGAAAAATTTTTAAAGCTACAATTTCGCCTGAATGGATATTTTCTGCTTGGTATATTTCTCCAGAAGCACCTTCACCAATTTTTTTTAACAGATAATAATCCCCAACTTTATTTTGGGGATTACGTTCTTTTTTTGGTTTTTCTTCGCGTGCTTCTTTTTGAAATCGAATGCAAATATCACCCATAAAGATTAAATCATTGTCATGAAGCATTTGAATAGCAGTGATAGGATGATGATTGATAGCGGTTCCGTTCGTACTGTTTAAATCTTCAATAAAGTATTGATCATCTTGATGGAATATTCGACAATGTTGCGAAGAAATGCGAGTATCTTGCAAAGCTAAATTACAATCAGGATGCCTTCCTATAAGAAAATCATGTTTAGTAAATAAATTTACTGTTGTTCCTTCAGACGGACCATTTGTAACTACCAATTGAGCATTCATCATGTTTCTCTTATTCTAAAACCCACATGTAATATATTCCAGGAGGTACAGACTGTATTCCTAGGTTCTTTAAAATGTCAGAAATTTTATTTTCACTCATGCTTGCATTGGCAAACACTTCTTGAAAAATTGTTTTTTTCGTTTCAAATTGGATCACTTTTGTTGATCTTACATTGCCTACTTTTCGGCAATAGGAAATGGCTTTTTTAAAATCTCCTAATTCATCGACTAAGCCCAATTCTTTAGCTTGGGTACCTGTATATATCCTTCCGTCTGCGATTTCCTTGACTTCATCGATTGATAATTCTGCTAAACGTTTTCGTCCTTTAATAACAACATCTAAAAATCTTGAATACATTTCTTGAATCATGTTATTGAGAATTTCATCTTCTTTCTCTGTTACTTCACGATACACAGAACCAATATCTTTATGTTTGCCAGATTTTATGACCACAGATTTAATACCAAGTTTGTTTTCCAATAATTCTTTAGCTTGGATAAAACTCATAATCACGCCAATACTTCCTGTAATGCATAGAGAATCGCTGATAATATAGTCACACGCTACTGCAATATAATATCCACCAGAAGCAGCTGTAGTATCTAAATAAGCAATGACAGGTATGTTTGTTTTTTCTTTAAATTGTAAAATAGCTTGATAAATTTTATCTGTAGGATGGAGAGCACCACCAGGCGAATTAATTTTTAAAAGAACAGCTTTAATAGTAGTTCTTTTTTCCGCTTCTTTGAGTTGTCGAATTACATTGTCCGCTTTTATAGATTTCATCCACATTGTGATATCAGAATCAGAATCCATAATAATGCCATCTAAAGGAATGACAAGAACTTCTTCTTCGCCTTCTCCTTCTATTGTTTTTATATTAAAAGATATTGGACTTGATTCTAGATTCATATTTTCTGCAGAGCTTGCAACTAAGGCAACACTTAGAAAAATATTTCCTAAAATACTGAACACAAAACAAAAAATAAATACAAAGCCCATGACAGTAAAAAATAGATAAGAAGATTTAGACGTTTTTTTTTCATCTAAGCCCATATTGTTTTCTAAGTCCACAGTCTTTCTCCTAAAATAAATATAAATCAATGATTTTTTAATAAATATAAATTCAATGATAGAAAAAAATAGATAAGAAGATTTAAATTTTTTTCTAAATCTACAGTTTTTCTCCTAAAATGAATATAAATCAATGATTTTTTTTATCATACATTAATTGATAAAGTTTTTCAATCAAATTTTTTTATTATCTTTTGGGTTGTATAAGAAGCAATTTATATTTTTATAAAGAAAAAAATACAATAATATAGAGATGATAAAAAAGAATTAAAAAGAATTGACTTTCATTAAAATATAGAATATAATTAGTTTTCTTATACATAAATCAACGATTTTTCTTAAAAAAATATAGTTTTAAAAGTGACTTTTAGGAATTATAGCTTACAAGGGGATTTTTATGAAATTTTACCAAGGAATTTTATTTCTATTCATTTTATCTCTATGTTTCTTTGTTGTAGGGTGTCAAAGCACAGAAGAAAATACCCTTGAAGATGCGCATAAAACAGTTACGCTCCCTTCTGGCAATCAATCTTTTGAGAACATCCAAAGTCAAATTAAAGTCTCACCACTTTTTATAAAGTGGCATTATCAAATCAAAAATGAAAATCTTGTAAAATTATATAATGTTTCTAATCTTGTTATTGCAGAAACAACTTCTGGCAAACTTTATGCATTTGAATCTCATTCTGGAGTACCACAATGGGTCTATCAAGTGGGAGAATCTGTAGATTATAATATTGAAGAATTCCAAGGCGAAATATATATTCTTGCTTTAGGAAAACTTCATGTTCTTGATGCTAATACTGGTAGTCTTTTAAAAGTAAAACTTCTAGATTTTGTTCCTTGTTCACCCATGTGTGTCACTGAAAGATATATTTATGTTGGTGCATGGGATCACTTTATATATGCATTGAATCGTAAAAATTTAATGCGTGAATGGCGTTTTAGAATTGATGGACATACTCATGGCAAACCCTCTAGCTTAGATGGAGTTTTATTTTTTGTAGGAACAGACAGTCACATTTATGCTATTAATTCTGAATCTGGTTATTCTAATGAAAATTGGGGGAAAAATAGTCGTTTTATCACACGTGGTTCCAATGTTAGCAATATCATTCCACAAAGTAACCCAGCTCGTATTTTTGTAGGTTCTCGCGATTATAACTTTTACAGTATCAATAGAATTACAGGCATGTTAGATTGGAAATATGAAAGTGGTGGAGAAATTAAAACAAATGCTACTTTTATAGATAACAAATTATACTTTTCCTCCTATCCTATTGGAAAACCTGTTCATTTCCATGCACTGAATTCTCAAACTGGTGAAGCTGAATGGACTTTAGAACATGGAGCAAAACTATTTTTTGTGGGTAAAAATCATATTTGGGTTGTTAGTGATAGCCAAGAATTGTTAGGCATGCGTGCTGGCTTAGAATCACCAGAACATTTTTCTTTTAATGCATTTACCATATTTGCTAGCGATACAAATGTAAAAAATCTTGGATTTTTAGGAAACCAAAACGGATATATTGTCGCAGTAGAAGAAAAATAAAAGAAAGTGGGCTTTCCCCCACTTTCTCCTATTCTAATTGTTTCATTAGCAATAAAGGTACATATATATGTCCCTAATTAAAGAAGATCATTTATTTGGTAAAATTGCTGTTTTAAATAATTTTATCACAGAAGCTCAATTGGAAGAAGCCATTCAAATTCAATTGCAAAGAAAAGATACATTAGCTTCCCTACCTTTGATTTTATTAAATTTAGGATATATTACAAATGAACAATTTCGCGACATTTTAGAAACTCAAAAACGAAGAATGCCTAAACCTGCAGTGCATCCCCAAGAAAAACGAGATGACTTAGTTTTTGCTTATTTAGCTGTAAAAAATAATTATGTAGAGGAAGAAGAAATATATCAATGCTTAACTGCACAATCTTCTCTAGCAAAACATGGATTGCTTTTTCGATTAAGCGAACTTTTAGTTGCTAAATATCATATGACATTGTCGCAAGCTGAAAAAATTTTATTAGAACAAGATAGTTTAGTTTTATCTTGTTCGCAATGTGGCTTGCGATACAATATGCTAGGTTTACAAACACCAGAGTTTACTTGCAAACGTTGTGGATTATTTATTTGTATTTCGCCAAGAATTTTAAAAGATTACAATATAAATGACATGGACTCTTTTCAAAACTCATTGCAATCTATAGCACAAGAAAAACAAGCTACACAAAAGAAATCAAAGAAAAAAACAGAAAATATACCTGCTACCTTTCAATTGATTTGGGATGGTCTCACAGAATCTAGCGAAATTCCAGAAAGTAGCAATGAAGACTTATTGGAAACAGATTTTTCTTTTGGTTTAAATTTAACGGAAACAAGTACAGAAAAAGATACAGATGATATTTCAGATGACGATTATATCTTAGCTGGAACTAAAGGTATAATGCCAAAAGAAAAACAAACATCATGGTTAAAACATATTTTTAGAGAGCATATGAGTTCCCAAGAAGAATGGGGGGAACTACGAGAAGATGAAATGATTAGTAGTGATGAACTTTACTATAAATAAATCAAAATAGGTATAAAACATTTTATGGAAAACTTTATTGATGTATACGATTTTTTAGGCATCCCACCGAGTTCACCGCCTAATTTAATTTATATAGCTATTCAATATCGAAAAAAGAAACTACTTTCTGATTCCCAAAGTTCTTTTTTAAATTTATGCCAAGAAATTTTATTAAATAATGCTAAAACACGTTCTAGGTACGAAAAAGAATGGACTCAATATTATTTTCCAGAGATTAAAGGCGAAACTGACTTTGATACTATGAAGACAAGAATCAGTTCCCATTCTTTTTTTCAAACTCAAAATTCAGAGCCTTTTTCAAACAAAGATGATTTTTATTATTTTATTATCCGCACACTTGAAAAAGAACGAACCATTTTCCCTCTTTCTTTAGACGATAAAATTCAACTTCCACCTTTACAAGACACCATTTTTTTTACAAATGGTTATTTTTTTCTTCAATATTATGGTGATATTCCTGTTTCTATCTATAATGAATCTATGGGACGTTTTTTAAAAAGGAAAACTCCCTATGATGCCATTCCTTTGTTTATTGGAGATCGTTTAGAATTTTCCAATGGAACAAATTTAGTTTTACGAACTATGTATAAATGTAAAAAAAATAATGCAGAATCTTTACGAACAGTACCACCTTGCCATTTATATTCTCCTCGTGAAAATATATATTATACATTAGATCCACAAAAAAATTATATCCTTGGTCGACAACCTCAAGAAATAGAACATATATTTTTCAATCAAGATTATGTTTTGATTGACATTGGATGTGAAGATAGAAGCATTTCACGACAAAATAGTCAAATTTTTTGTCAACATAATCAATGGTATATTCAAGATATAGGAAGCAAGTATGGTACTACTGTAGAATACAAAGACCATGATAAATTAGAAACTTTAGTAGGTGAGAAAATTCTTCCTTTGAAATATGGAAAAATTCGATTAGGATATGATAAATCATATTATTTAGAAATTTGTTCTGAAATAAAATATAGGGAACCTCACACCATTGTACCAAAAGGTCCTCGGAAGACCATTTATGAAGTTCCCTTATGGTTAAAATCTTCGTATATTTCCCTGATTCCACATGATCAGCCAATTTAAGATTAAAGCCTTGTTATCTCTCTTTTGACACATAATCAGCCAATTTAAAATTAAATTTTTATCTCCCTTTTGCTAAACGATCAGCCAATTTAGAATCAAATCCAGCAGCTCGTATTTTTCTTTGTGTTTCTGGAATATCATAAGGAATTCGATAAAAAGAAACTGTATATTCGTCATAATCAAAGATAACAAAAGAGGCACAAGGACATTGATCTCTAGGTTGTCCTACACTCCCAGGATTTATTAAATATGTATATTTTGGATCTAATTTTAAATCTCTATTTTGGTGAATTTCCATCTCAATCGTATTATTGGAGATAACATAAGGAAGATGAGTGTGTCCAAAGAAACAAATACTCACATAAGGTCGTTCTCGCCTTAAAAATTGTAGATTGCTACGTGCAATTTGTAAAGAATTGATATATTCATCTTTTTCACGAGGTGAACCATGAACAAATAAAAATATATCTTCCAAATATCTTTCTTCTGGCAAAGAAGCAATAAAATCACGTTGTTTTGTGGACAATGATTTCTTCGTATATTCAATAACCTGTCTAGTTTCAGGTCGAATCACTGCATCAATTTCTCCAGATGTAAATCGATCATGGTTTCCACTGATGCATAAAACATTATTTTTTTGCAATAAATCCAAACATTCACCAGGATCGGCATTATATCCAACAATATCACCTAAACAAAATATTTTTGTTATATTTTCCTTTTGCAAAAAATCTAAAACAATATTAAGTGCTTCCCAATTGGCATGAACATCGCCCAACACACCAAACTTCATAGATTTATTCTCCCCAATTTAATTTTTCTTGAAGAATATGAAAAAAATTTTTCTTTTCTGTTTTCACCAAATGGAAATAACAATTTGCTTTTGATATTTCCACAACATCGTTTGGATGTAATACAACATCTACTTGTCCATCTAAGGTCAATGTATGTTCGGAGACTATATTAGAACTACATTGAATTTGTATTTTGTTAGATTCATGTACAATGAATGGTCGCAATGTAAGCACATGAGGACAAATTGGTGTAACGAGCAACCCCGATACATCAGGAGATAAAATCGGACCACCTGCAGAAAGAGAATATGCTGTAGAACCAACAGGACTTGCCACGATAATTCCATCTCCACCATATTGACTTACTAAATCTCCATCAAGGAACAAAGAAATCTGCAATACTCTTGTTTTCCCAGTATTTTTTATAACTGCATCATTTAAAGCAGTGTCTTCAAAAATACAGGAATCTTGCCTAAAGATTCTACATTGCAACATCATTCTAGAAGAAATATAACATTTTCCATCCCAAATTTTAGCAAATTCTTGTGGGAAATTATCCATATTGAATTCAGCTAAAAAACCTAATTTTCCAAAATTGACACCAATAACAGGAATTTTCGATTTTACAAAGCGTGCCGTCCGAAGAATCCAACCATCACCTCCTAAAACAATAAGATAACGATTTTTCGATAACTCTGAAATGGGTATTTCTTCTACATTTTGATAAAATCCAGAAACAGATGCAACATTTTCTAGCCATGGTCGAATTTTTTCTAAACATATGCAGACTTTTTCTTTTTTTGTATCTGCCAACACTATGACTGAATCATTCATTTTTTTACTTTTTTAGCAATCTCGCTTTGATAAAAATATTGCAAGATCTTGCAATATTTGACCTTGTGGTATATTTTTTACTGCCTGACAAGCTTCTTCTATGAGTTGATCCGCATATTTTTGAGCTTTTTCCATTCCCCAAATTCCTGGAAATGTGAATTTTCCTAGATCTTGGTCTTTTCCAACTTTTTTCCCCATTTTTTCTTGGGTACTCACAACGTCTAAAATATCGTCCACTATTTGAAAAATCATTCCAATTCGATTTCCATAAATAGAAATTTGTTCTAATTCTTCTTTAGAACAATTGCCTGCCAACGCTCCACAATAACAAGAACAATGGATTAAAGCTGCAGTTTTATTTTGATGGATATATTCCAATATTTCTTTGTCTTCTTTTGTACAAGCAAACACTTCTTCTACAGAATGCTTTTTAGCCATTAACACATCTGCTGTTTGCCCAGACACCATACCACCAATGCCTGCTTCCCAAGAAAGAGTTTTTAAAATAGCAGGGATTGCAGTAGTATTTTTCATCTGTGAAATTAAGTAAAATGCATGTGTTAAAAGTGCATCACCAGTTAAAATACCAAGAGCCTCACCAAATTTTTTATGAGTGCAAAGACGACCTCGACGATATTCATCATCATCCATAGCAGGTAAATCATCATGCACTAATGAGTAGGCATGGATCATTTCTAAAGCTGCTGCAATGGGGAATAGATCTTCATCTTTTCCTTGGAAAATACGACCTATTAATACACATAATGTAGCACGAACACGTTTTCCGCCTCCTAGTAAAGCATAACGCATGCTTTCACCTAAAATAAAAGGATAAGCAGTTTCTTTTTCTGGGAATAAAGTTTCAAGATATTCGTTCACTTCTTTTTTAATGTCATTGAGAACTTGTTCCATTCCTATATAACCTCCACATTATCAATTTTATATTCACTATATAAGAGTTCTTTATTCTGTTCTGAAGTACTGAATACAATTTTTAACAATAAGCTCCAAGTAATGTTTAAAAACTTATCATCTCTCGATGGTTCTTTATGAGTAGGAATGCGAACATTAAACGAAAAGTCTTTACTATCAGCTGTATTTTCCAAAACTTCTTCTACATTGTAACGGTAAAAATAACGATGGCGGGAAGTAGGTTGATTTCCACTAGAACGTTTATCTTTTCGTTCAAAAATCAATTCAAAAAAAGCATAACGAAACCATACTGTTTCCTTTGGTTTCAAGCCAACATCAATGGTAGCTACTTTCCCAATAGCACATTTTTCTTCTGGTAGAGTTATTTCAATGTCTATATTATTCACTAGTGTTGCATTCGGATGACCAAACATATGATTTCCTCACTTGTGCAAAAGAACAAAATAATAATTTATGTAATAGTGAGATTATTTTAACTTTTTTTAAGTTAGATAGCTAGTATTTTTTTTGTTTTTTTGTATTTATCAATGAAAGCAGGGACATTTCATTTTAATTCAATTAAACTGTATCTATATTTATTTCCTTTTCAATACAATATCTAGGGATTATTTGTATAAAAGATAGATAAATATATCTAAGGATTATTTGTATAAAAGGTAGATCAAATAAAAATATCTACCAATTGCTTATACAAAAGGTAAAAATAAAAATATCTACCAATTATTTGCATAAAAGATAGATATTTTTCGCAAAACATTATTTTTTTAAAAAAGTAGGCTTTGCTTGTACAATTCCTTGAATATATACTACTACTTTTTTATGCGTTTCCCAGTCTGTATCAATATACATTTCAGAACGCAATTCACCTGGTTTTAAATCTTCAGGGCAATCTAATGTTACTTCCACATAATAATATTTATTGGGAATTCTTTCAATCACTTTTGCAGATAAAAAAGGCAACTCTGAAGAAGTTCCTAAAACTTTAAAAAGTTTCAATTCATTATGGGATAAAATCAATTTTTTTGTATACTTTTTCCCTGGTTCCAATTTTCCAAATGTTAAATAATCAGGAGCAGCGGTAATGTCACCAATAACAGTAGCAAACAACCGAACGTCAATAGTTTCACGTCCAGGAATGTCACTACATATTTTAATAACGCCATGGTTTCTACCATAAGCAATGTCTACTTTAGGTGCAATTTCAATCTTATATCCTCGCTGTTTCCCAGGATAAAAAAAATCTACGTCCTTTTCTTCTGTATACGTAATATTAAAACCTGGTACATCACAAGTAATCGATTGAATTTGAAAATCTTGTTTTTCACGACAAGCCATCCAGATTTCTATTTTACGCTCCTCACCTCGTTTAAATATACGAAAATTTGCGATTTCACTAGAAATGATACCATCTACTAAAATAAATGCTTGCAAAGGCAACACAAGGACAGGATGCGTAGGCAAATCTGTAGCAATTTTTGCCTCCCAACGAAATAAACCTTTATAACCACGAGGTTGAAATAATACATTAAATTCTGATGTTTGCCCAGGTTCTACAACATCAGGATGAGGACTTGCCATCATACAGCCACAAGAACTTGGCAACGCCTCTAAATGGACTACTTTATCACTATTATTTTTAATGATAAAATTATGTTCCAACATCTTGGAATCAATAATAACACCAAAATCCATTTCTGCTGGCTCTATGACAATTCCTTGTGCCATTAACATGCCACAGAATAAAATTATGAATCCATAAAACAATTTCATTATTTTCTCCTAATCTGAATCATACATTTTATATTTTTTCTATATTATCAAAGAAAAAAAAAATACTTTATTATCATTATGCAATTTCTACTTTATTATCATTATGCAATTTCTACATAAGGATTCAAATAAAAAATAATTCTAGAATTCTAAAAAACATTTCTTTACAAAAAATACTTATTTTTTACAAAAAATACTTGACATTTTATTAATAAGAATTATAAT
>JAGOMP010000056.1 GCA_017993505.1 Planctomycetota bacterium | reverse complement strand
AGAGCAACAGATACTTTCCCAGAGTATGCGTGCGTTTCTCCCCAGAGCAACAGATACTTTCTCAGAGTATGCGTGCGTTTCTCCCCAGAGCAATAGATACTTTCTCAGAGTATGCGTGCGTTTCTCCCCAGAGCAATAGATACTTCCCCAGAGTATGCGTGCGTTTCTCCCCAGAGCAATAGATACTTTCTCAGAGTATGCGTGCGTTTCTCCCCAGAGCAACAGACACTTTCTCAGAGTATGCGTGCGTTTCTCCCCAGAGCAAACTTCACCCCAGAGCAAGTTCAAGTTTGCCAGAAAGGAGAAAGAGGAGAAGAAATTGTTATTTTAAATGTGTGTTTGGTAAAGATGGATAGGAGCGTTTGGGACGATATTTTCGAAGCATTTTAAGTAATACTTCCATATCTTTTGGTAAAGGAGCTTCTACAGTGAATGGTTGTTCATCTGGCATAGTAAAGGAAATGCGATGTGCATGGAGTGTGAGTCTAGAAATAATCGGTCGTTCTATTTGTTTAGATTTTTTTTGTAGATAGCCTTCTTTAAGTTCTGAGAGTCGAATGGAGTTTCTATATCCATATGTAGAGTCTACTGCTAAAGGATAACCTTGAGAGGCTAGATGAACACGAATTTGGTGGGTGCGCCCAGTTTCGATTTTGACTTTTAGGAGGGAAAAGTCTCCAAGAACTTCTATTAGTTCATACATTGTAATGGCTGGTTTCCCAGTTTCTGATATGACCATTTTATTGCTGTATGAGTTAGCTTGTGCTATTCCAAGTTCGATTTTCCCTTTATCTTTTGGAACACCAGCCACTACAGCAAGGTATTCTTTTTCAATGGCATTTTCTTCAAAAAGTCGTGAAAGATAGCGTTCCATTTGTTCACTTTTCGCAACTAGCACTGCCCCGCTTGTTTCTTTGTCAATTCTATGTACAATGCGTGGCGATATGTCGTTTTCACCTTGTTTTTCAAGGTGTGCAATGATACCATCTTTAAAGTAATTTTCATGAGTCCAACGTTCTTGGATAACTGGGATTCCTGATGGTTTGTTGACTACAAGAAATTGGTCGTTTTCATATAAGATATCGAAAACTGGTGCTTGTGTGAGATATTCATTTTCTTGGTCACTGGGAATGAGTATACGAACTATGTCATTAATGGATAATCGATGAAATGATTCGATTTGTCTATCATTGACTACCACAAGCTGATTATGTAACATTTTTTTTAATGTTGTGGAAGCATAATGTGGCATTTGAAGTGTTAAATAATCGTACACTGTATATCCTGCATATTCGGAGGATATTTTAAATTCATATTTCCTCTGCATATTTTTTAAATCCTGAAGTAGTAGTATTTATAACTCTTAAAGTAATAATTATTTAGATTTTAAATTAATAGTATTTAACTCTTAAAGTAATAATTATTTAGATTTTAAATTAATAGTATTTAACTCTTAAAGTAGTAATTATTTAGATTTTAAATTAATAGTATTTAACTCTTAAAGTAGCAGTATTTAAATCTTGAATTAATAGTATTCTTTGTAATGAAAGTGAACTATTATGGAAGATTTTTAAGGTGAGATAGAGTAGAATATATAATGAAAGCCACCCATGGGACTTGAACCCATAACCTAAGCATTACGAATGCTTCGCTCTGCCATTTGAGCTAGGGTGGCTTTATATGTGTATAATATTACCAAAATTTTTTATTTTGTCAATGAAAATATTCGTATAAATATGTAGCTCAATAATAAACATAAAGTGAAACGTTTTCTATTGTATTCTGTTTAGTTATGATAGTAAATTTTAATAATAAAAGTAGAGTAAAATATTCTATATCTTACTCTACTTTTTTATGATTCTAATAAAAATATGAAATTATTGTATAATTTCGTTGGCAATGACTAAAATTTCTTTTGTATGACGATTCATGCCTTTAAAAGTTACGATGTGAATTTTGGCTTGCATATTTCTTCGAAGGTTTTCTTCTAATTCTCGTACAATGACGTTAAAAGGAACAGATATGGAAACTTGATAAATTTTATCATTAAGAGGTTGTGCACTTTTAATAGTTGCTTTTTCTAAGATTCTAACAATAACATGAGAAATATTATTTCGTAAAATAAATTCTTGCAATGTCATATAATGATTGACTTTGAGTGCATAAATTTGTTTTTGGAGTTGGTCTTTTGCTTTGTCAATTGCCATTCGTTTTGCACGTTCTAATTGTTCTGGTGTTGGTTTTACAGGATTAGCTTTTCGCAATTCTTGTATTTGTCTTTGCAAGTTACTATTTACAGTTTGTAAATTTTGAAGTTGTTTTTGGAGATTTTTAATTTCTTGGTCTTGTAAATTAATCTTTGTATTTTTTTCTTGTAGTTCTCTTGTTTGTTGATTAATTTGATTGGTAAGTTGATCGTTTTGTTCTTGTAATTGCCTTACTTGCAAGTCATTATTCATTGGTCGTCCAGGGAAAGGTCTTGGTACTCGTCTTGGAAATGGGCGATGATGACTAGGAGGAAATTGCTTGGAAGATTGATTATCTAATTCTTCTTGCAATTTTTCATTTTCGCTCATTAATTCTTGGATTTGTTGTTGTAGTTGGGCAATATCAGCAGAATTTTCTGATGTATTCAGTTCATATTGCAATTGTTGTACTTGCATACGAAGTTGATTGTTTTCTTGTACTAAGGCAAGATAATTTTCATTATTGTAATGGTTGGAGGAAATTTGTGCTTTTAGATTGTTGTTTTCTTGTGTTAGTTGTTCAATAGTCGCTTGTAATTGATTGTATACATCTTGTGTATAATTTGTGCTGGATTGATTGAGTTTAAATTGCAATTCTTGTACTTGTGCTCTAAGTTGTTCATTAGCTGTAATGAGTTCTACATATGCTGTGCTAGGTGTTGCACTTTTATCTGCTTGTGCTTGCAATATTTTATTTTGTGCTTGCAATGAATCATTTTGTGTTTGTAATTGCTGGATTTGTTGTGTTAGTTGATTATTTTGTGATTTTAATTGAGAATTTTGTAGTTGAAGTCCACTAATTTGTTGTTCTTTTGTTTGCCATTGTTTTTGTTGTTCTTGCCATTGAGCATTGTTTGTATTCCAAGTTTTAATTTCATTACTGAGTTGTACATTTTGTTGTTGAAGCTGTTCTACTCTTGTTTTTAAATGAGTATTTTCATCTTGTAATTTTTTGGAAACTGTTGGATCTGCTTGTTTTGATTGCAATTCTTGAATTTGTTCTCTAAGTTGTTGATTTTCTACAAGATAGTTCGCTTTCTCTTCCCGTTGTTTTCGTTCTTCTGCTTCTCGTGCTAAATCTTCAGCAGTTTTATCTTCCATAGGTGCACCCATACCAGTAGCACGGATCACTTCTTCAGGATTTGAATCAAACATAGTTTGTGCATCAAAATTTTTATTTTTACCTTGATTCAACATAAAAAGAACAATATCTGAAAGTCGAATTTCCATATCCACTTCGCATGTATTGTCTTCATTATATCGAGTAGCCACAATGGATGCACCTCGGATTACAGTTTGTTCCATTTCAATGGAAAGTTGGTCATCTTCTGTGACCATGTCTTTTACTGTTGTTTCAGAAGTAATGTGGACACCTTGAATAGCTTCTGCCAGTTGACGATAACCATCTAAAATAGCAGCACGTCTAGCTGCTACTTTTTTTTGTGGCGTAGAATATGTTTGTTGTGCCATTACATTCATGGCACAAGTAAATATAAGTAAAAAAACAATAATTTTTCTCATAGTGATTCCTTTTGTATTGATTCGACTTTAATATTTTTAGAATATTTATTGTATTTATAATACATGTATAATACATTTTCATATTAGATTCTAATATTTTTAAAATATTTATTGTAGCACAATATATCTATTAAATTCTAATATTTTTAAAATATTTATTATATTTACAATATATCCTCATATTATATTCATAAACTGCCCAGATTCAATTATGACTTGTTTTATACTAAAAGGCAAATCATTTTTATTTTTTCAAATGTTAATATACTAAAAATAACGCATATTATAAAATTATTTTTCAAACGTCAAGATATTAAAACTAAAGCATGTTATAAAAATTAAATATTAATTTTGATATGTTTTTTTTAATATGGATTTTTTCTAACAATAGCCTTGCTTTTTATAAAAAGTATATTATAATAAAAAAAAATTATAAAATATACTTTTTATGATTATTATTTCAAAATAATACTATATAGGTAATGAAAATGGAAGAAAAAACATATTCTAGTAAAGAATTTGCAGAAGCATTAGGAATATCTAAAAATCATTTATTGAAATTAGAATCTGAAGGAAAAATTCCATTTGCCAAACGTATGCTCCGTGGAAAAATAGAACATAGATACTACACTGTGCAAGATTTAATAATCTATCGTAAAAATTTAGGATTGCCTGAAGTTGTACAAGATAGGCGAGTGCAATTATTTTTAAATTTTAAAGGGGGAACTGGGAAAAGCACGATTTCCTCATCCTATGCTTATGCAGTGGCAGAATTAGGTGTTAATGTACTAGCTATTGACTTAGATGCACAACAACATTTAACAAAATGTCTTGGAATTGACACGCCAAGAAATGCAAAATCCATCTACGATGTCATTGTAGAACAATACGACATAAATGACACAATTATTCCTACAAAATTAGATACCTTAGACATTATTCCTGGAACATTGAAATTATCAGTCATTGAAAATCGTTTACCAAATATGGAAATGAGAGAGTTTTTATTAAAATCTGCACTAAACAATATCCAATATAAAGATTATAAAGTAATTGTTATTGATTCTCTTCCAAATATTACTATACTAAATAAAAATGCAATTTTAGCAGCAACAGATCTTTTAATTCCTGTGTTGGCAGATTATTTATCATTTGATGGATTAACGCTACTTATGGAAGAATTGTCTCGAATGGAACAAACATATCGAATATACTCGTTATTTCCAACAGGATTATTAGATAATATTCATATTTTTATCAACCAATATAAATCGAATGAAACAATGAGTCGTGAAAATCGTAGAGCCCTAGAAGAACATTATTCACAATATCTTTGTGAAACCATCATCCCCTATAACACAAAAATTACACAAGCAACAGCCAGTGGTCAACCCATTACACAATATGCTAAAAATTCCCCTGGTGCTATACAAATACGAGCTCTAGTAGATGAAATTTTACAAGTTAATCTACGTAGTAATAGAAAAAAACGCAACTATAATTAGGAGGATATAGCATGACTCATGAATTATCAGGTTTTCAAAAAAGTGCTCCTACTACACTTCCAATGACACGAGATCAAACAACGAGTGCTTGGGATGTAGATTTATCTCCGTTTCATCAACTTGTTATCCAACAAGGCAATCAAAATAAAGAGTTGATGAATAATGTATTGAGTCGAATGGAAGAGATGATTCAAAAACTAGAGCGGATTTCAGACATAGAAGAAGAACGTCAAGTTACGAGAAAAACATATGCCATTGAAGATCCAAGCTTTTGGACATCGCACGGCAAACAACAATGGGATAATCTTATCAGCTCTCTCACTCCCTTAACAAAAATTCAAGACATATTCACAAGTCTTCAAAATTATCAAAAACTATACGAACAACTTGAAAATCAAATGCTAAATTTTCAAGAAAAAATACGCCATCAACATAATGAGCTTACAGGCTCATTACATAACATACAAGAAATTATTATTCCTATAAAAAATGCAAACAATTCGCAAGAAATAGAAAATCGTTGGTCTAAATTACAAAACGCAATCGAAGAGCAATCAAAACTATTCCAACAACTCCCTCAATACTACGAGCACTTAATATTAACATTGCATCCCATTCACAATATTTCAGAACAAATCGATACAGTCATTCAACAAAACAAACAAATCATTGCTCAAATGGACACAGGTTCGAACAAAGCAAAAAAAATAGAAAATATTATTTTTTGGAGTTTTATGTTTTTAATTCTAGTCATTCTTTTTTTTACAGTATACTAACTAACATACACGAAAAAACAAAGTTATAACATATATAAATTAAAGTATCAAAATCCAAATAGGCAATGTAGAATTAAAAACATAATTTTTCTATTTTCCCTAAATTTTCAACAAAAATGTCTCTGATAACCATATAATTGGTTTGTTCAGAGACATTTTTTATTTAAAAAAGCAATAGAAAATAAAGAAAAAGTGCTGTAATTCTATTCTTGGTCTAAAGAAATATGAAGACTTGTTTGAAGATTCAATGTTTGGTCTTGTTTTTGTACCTGTGTAATCCCTCTCAATATAAAACTTTTTAAAAAATTTGTATATTTTTCACGATGAGAAAGAAATTTTTTTAAATTTCTATTCCTTGTTGTTTCTTGGTATTCCTTAGACCATTTTGTAAGTTTTTCATCTAGATTTTGCAATGTTTTATTAAAGCCTCTTGTGTCCACATAAGCAAGAGCAGCACCTTGTACATTTTTACGAGCATTTCGATAATAAGGATCTGCTTCCCAGCCTCCTTCTAAATCATCTTTTCTATCATGCATTGATTTAATAAACGCAATGTGACTCGTAAAAATCAAGTAATCATCTATAATACCAAATCCAGGACGAATCGCACCTCCACTTATATCAGGAAATTTAATACGCAAAATAGGTTGACCAGCATATTCTTCCACAGATAAAAAAGTGATTTGTTCTTGATTTTTATGACGATTGACATTTTCTTCTAAAAGTCGTTTTTCTAAATTTTGTATTTTTTCCAAAATTTGATGCGGTTCTTGGCAACGGACAAGGAGGCTTACACAAGGATAAGGATCAAAAACTTCGATATTCTCTTTTTCAAAATTTGTGTTATTTATCACAATGCTTGTTTCTTGGTGAAAGTGAGATAAAATTTCATTATAAATAAAATCATCTTGGTACGTAACATTCTGAATTTGATCTAATGTATTCCCGAAATTATTTTGTATTAAATTGACTATATTTTCATTTTTCCAAAGTTTTTGCCAAGGAATTGAAGCATGAGCCGTTGCATAACTTCCATGTGGATAATCATGGAATGTAAAATAATCTGTAAAATACTCTGTAAGCCATTTTGGATTATTTTTTGTAGATGCCTGCACCTGCACCTCAATTTTATGAAAAGCTAAAGAAACATCCAATGCAATACTTTTAATATTTTTTTCTAAAAAATCATGAACATCAGGATGAAAATTCAATATATTATTTTCACTTTGTTGATAGACAATATATATATGTTCTTTATCAACAGGTGGAATCGATAAAGGATTTTGATTCTCAAAAATACCCTTTTGTACTTGCAACATCATATATTGACTATTCGTTACAATGAAAACATCTCTGTATCGTTGAAAAAATAATTGATAATGAGGTAACTTCAACTGATAAAAATTATTTTCTTTTGTAATTTCCACATTTCCAAGTTGTTTAGGTAAAAATTTTAAGCAACCATATATCATTTTCATGATATAGCTAACTCTTGTTATAGCAACGAATTCCAATGTTTGTGTTTTAGGGAACACATGAATAGAACATGCAAGTTCTTGCATCAAAGATTTTCGAAGAAATTTTTCACCATATCCATTATATTTATTTTGTAACAAATCTTGTATTCGTTGCAAATCGTTCCAAGGAATTTTACTATGTATATATTGGTATTGTGGCGTTGTTTGCAATTCTTTCCAACTACTCAAATTTTGAATCTGTTGCCAAGGTAAAAATGTATAGATATTTTTTTCAATCGCACTAGGATTAGGGATATATGCTGCACACGTTATTTCATTAGGAAGTAAGCTACTTAAAGGCTCAGCATACGAACCTTCCAATGGATTGGCAATAAAAATAAACAAGAACAATATACATACACATAAAAAAATACAAATTCCAAGTCCAATTCTTATTAAAAATTTTTTCCATTTACTTATTTTTTTTGTTTTGTTCATAGGAAAACTCTTTTACACCATATTATTCTCTTGAAACCAAGAAACAGCTCGTTGCAATGCTGCTTCAATGTCTGTAGGTTGAAAACCAAGCTCTGTTTTAGCTCGAGTACTATCAAAAAACATATACTTTGTTGACATTTTCACTCCATCTAAAGGAATGCTTGGTTCTTTATGCAATAACTTTGCTGTTGCTTCACTACAATATGCAGCGGCAAACGCCACCCACAACGGCATTCTTATATTAGGTGCTTTTCGACCACTAATTTTTGCTAAAATATCAAAAATTTGTTTTAATGTTAAATTTTCATGGCCTAAAATATAAGATCGTCCCACTTGTCCTTTTTCAGCTGCTAAAATATGTCCAATGGCAACGTCTTCAACAGCTACAAGATTTAAACCAGTATCTACGTACGCTGGCATTTTCCCTTTCAGAAAATTAACAATAATTTTCCCTGTAGGAGTTGGTTTTACATCAAATGGTCCTACAGGTGTACTAGGACTTACAATTATAATTGGTGAGCCTTGTTCTACCATTTTTAAAACAGATTGTTCCGCATAGATCTTAGAACGCTTGTAATGACCAATTATGTCATCTGCTGTAGCAATATTTTCTTCATTGACAGGTTTACGACTAGGATCTAATTTTAATGTAGACACAGAACTCGTATAAATAATTTTTTCCACATTTTGATCCATAGCAACGTGGAGTAAATTTTCCGTTCCTTTTACATTTATATCATAATAAATTTGTGGGTCTCGTTCCCAAAGACGATAGTGAGCTGCTAAATGAAATACATGAGTGCAACCTGAAACTGCATTTTTCAAAGAATCTATATCTAATAAATCACCTTGACACATCTCTGCAGACAGTTGTTTTGTATGTTCTGGCACATGATTCCGTACCATAATTTTTACGTCCCAGCCTGCTTCGATAAGTTTTCTTGCTACCCAATATCCAATAAAACCAGTGGCACCTGTAACTAATGCTTTCATATTATTTTTCTCTTTTTGATATATATAAAGAATGCTAAAATTTTCTTTATTATGACTTTAAAAATAAAAAATCAAACATATTTATATCTACTTTATCTAAAAACTTGTAATAAAAAATAGACATATACTGTATCTAAAAAAATACACTTTTCCAATGTATTTTTTTGAAGCCTAATCTACATAAAATATAAGATAAGGTTTTACAATATATTACAAGTTTTTTTATTTTTTTTAAAAATGGCATATCTTTTGCGTTATAGGTATGCCAAAAGAAAAAATATAATAAAGGAGAAAAATCATGAGAGATAAAAATATACAACTGTATTTAAAAGAAATTAGTAAATTTCCCTTACTAACAGCAGAGCAAGAAAAAACTTTATTCAAAGCAATAAAAAAGGGAAGTAAAAAAGCTAAAGATGAACTCATTAATTCTAATCTTCGTTTAGTAGTCAAAATGGCGACAAAATACGTCCAATGTGGAATGAGTTTATCAGATTTAATTGCAGAAGGAAACTTAGGATTAATAGAAGCAGTAGATCGATTTAAAATATCTAAGAAATGTCGATTTTCAACATATGCTACTATTTGGATTAAGCATGCCATTTGCCAAGCAATCACAGAAAAAATGGCAATTATACGAATACCAGCATACATGCGTCCTATTTTACAAAAATGCCAATTAAAAAGCATAGAAATTCGAAATAGAAAAGGGAATAATCCTACATTGCAAGAAATCACAGCAGATTTACCAAAATCGCAACGAGCAACTATCAAAGAGGCAATGATTACAGAACGTGCATTAAACAATGTACAAACTTTTGAACCTTACCATGAATCTTTAATGGATCAACGAGCAGATTCTGTTCAAACTGCTTTTTGGAAGAAAAATGATACAGAAGAAATTTTGAATTTTTTAAAAAGTGTAGAACCACAACGCTTAAAAATCATTCAAATGCGCTATGGTTTAGGTGGATATAAAAAAATGACATTACAAGAAGTAGCTACTGACATTGGACTCACCAAAGAACGAATTCGCCAAATGGAACACTCTACACTTTCCTTGATTCGTCAAACTTGGTATGCGAGAATGTCAGGTTAAGTCAATGATACAATATTGCCAAGCAAAATTGATATTAATATGAAATTTGCTTGGCAATAAAGGGATTAAAAATATATCAATTTAAGAGTAAAGTAGACGCATTTTCATCAACGCCTTCTTGTAAGACAGAAGGATCGATCTCTTTATATTTCGTTTCTATATTCTTGTTTTTTTCTAAATAAAACGTATCCTTATCTTGAATTGCTATAGACATATTCTTCATTTTTTCATTTTCTACAGTTTTCCTATCATCCCCTTCGTCTTCTACAGCTTTTCTATCATTTCCTTCGTTTTCTATAGCTTTTCTATTTTCCCCTTCGTCTTCTACAAGTTTTCTATTTTTTTCTACAAGCTTTTCATCTTGCGTTCTCTGTAGTGTTTTTCGTCTTTGACTTCTATGTTCATTATATTTTTTCTTAAATTCCTTTGTTTTCAAACGATCTCGATACATTACTACAACAAGGATAACGAAAAAAATAAGGAAAATAATAACAATAGGAAGTTCAATAAAATTCGAATTATCAGCAGGAGGTGGAATGATTGTTAAAATTTTTCCAACTATAAAAGGATTATGTGCTTCTCGCCCTGTTTGACTATCATAAACCCAAACTTTATAAAAGCTTCCTATCAATTCCACGTTATCTTCTAGACATAAATCATCGGGAATTTCATCAATAGAAAACAAATATAAATGTCCTTGTGCATTAAAAATAGCACCACGCCAGTATTCAATAAATTCTAATCCTCTTTTTTCTGCACCTTCTCCCCTCATAACCATTTTTTGAAATTGCACCAATGTACCCTTCACTCGCATGATTTCGCCACGAATTTGGTCACGCTCAAAAGGTTGTAACAAATTATACCAGTTTAAATCAGGGCGTAATTTCTTTTTTACTTCGTCAGGTGTCATAGATGCTATTTTATGATACAAATAATAAAAATGATCTGTCGTTAAATACGTATCATCTTCAATATCTTTTAATATCGATTCTAATATCGATTCATCTTCAGAAGTAAAAGGCGGCAGATCACGATTTAACTTTGTTTTAGCATATTGCACTTTTAATGGAATTTTCTTTGTAACATTAGATTTATCTTCATCTTCTGTTATAGATCCTAAAGTCCATAATAATCCAATACAAACAATAGTCAGAATGATCATTATAATGATACGAGCCAATTCTCGGTGAGAAATTCGATTTTCTATTTTTTGCATGCTTATCTCATTTATTGCAATACAATATCATACAAAAGATGATCAATTAGTTAATTTAAACTCCACAGACAATTCTTTTCCAATATTTTCATTATTAATCTTATGTGCAATATTAATAGCAGAAATCACATGTGCAAAAGCAACTTGATCATCTACAATTAAAATATAAGGAATTGGTTTATTTTCAGCAAGCGTTACAGATTGTTGAACAAATAGACGCACCCTACTATACACTTCATCAAAATCTCTCATGGAGTCTGACCCCACAGTAATTTGAATACTTCCAGGAGCGTTTTTCAATGCAATATGAATAGGTTCCATGGGATTACTTTTTGAGGCAACATTAAAAATACCTTCTTCCTTTGGAAGATTGCTTATTAATAAACCTTCCATGCTTTTAAAATTCAAAGTGCACATAAAAAAGATAAGCAACAAAAATGTACAATCAATCATAGGCGTCATATCCATTGTGATTTCTTCTTCAGTCATTTCTGTAGCAATTTTTGAAGCCATATTGTCTCCTAACGTTATTTATCTAGTTCTGCTGAAAAAGAAACTTTAAAAATTTTATTTTTAGCACATTCAAACATGACTTCTTTAATAACTCTAAACTCTGCTTCACAATCTCCTCGAATCAAGATAGCACGTTGAGAATTACCTTCTTTGTCCTTTTCTCTTGTTTCTTCTTCTAATATTTTAGTAAATTCGTTCCAAGTTACCTTATTGCCTGCAATTTCCAAATCACCTGTTTTATGCACATTAATAATCAATTGAGATATTTCACCTATTTTTTGTTCTTCTTTTGCTTGGTCTGCCTTAGGTAAAGCTAAAACAGCACGTTCAACCTGTGCCATTTGATTGACAAGCATAAAAAAAATGAGCAAATTAAAAACAACATCAATCATAGGCGTCATATCCATAGAAATCTCTGGGAGTTCTCTACTTTTCTTTGCCATATTTTATCTTTCCATATAACGATGGACAAATGATTTTAAAAATCAATTGCTACTTAATGTTATTATGACTCTACTTTATGAAAGCGATCGAGAATTTCTTCCATGATGCCAGAAATTTCCATAGAATACCTAACAATTTTATTTCTGAAATAAAAATAGAATGTCATAGCAGGAATAGCAACAATTAAACCTTGACAAGTTGTAACAAGAGCTTCATAAATACCTCCTGCTAAAACTCTTGGTTGAGGAGATCCTGGTAAATTTGCAATTCTACTGAAAGCAGTAATCATACCTGTCACAGTACCAAGAAGTCCTAACATAGGCCCTACAGCTCCAATAAATTGTAGCCATGAAATTCTTTGTTGTAATTTTATAGTTTCTTCTTCAATCGCATTTGTTGTTGCAGTCAACATCGCATCATAACCATCTTCAATTTTAGACAAAGCAGCAGAAAAAATATTTGTCATAAAATTGGGATCAGAAATACAAACTTCATGGATTTCATCATATGCTTCTTCATCTAATAAATCTTCTAAATCTTGCAATTGTAGTATAGGTATCATCCGTGATCGTCTCAATATAATAAAATTATCTACAGCCAATGCTACCATAACAATAGACAATATAATAATCACAGCACCGATTTCACTAGAAGCCTTTATCAACTCCCATGTAGAAGTTTCTTTTATTTCCTCACCCTGAGCAAAAACAGGTTCACAAGTACACAATAACAGCAGAAAAATTATAAAATATACACCCCATGTGTATCTTTGAGAATTCATTCTAATGGCTCCTAAATTTTATATATAAGTTGTTGGATATAGTTCTAGGATAAACAGACATACAAAATACATTATGCATTATCAATACAAATATATACATAGCAACATACTTATTATATTTGTATGGATAAAAAAACAGCATAGAATCATTACAATTCCAAAACTTGCAAGGATCCCACTCCTCCATCATCATCTTGTTCTAATAAATCATCTAAATCATCATCTAAGATTTGTTTTTTAGGTTTTTCTTTTTTCTTTTTAATTTTTGCTTCAATTAAATCTAGTTTACATTTATCGCATTGATAAATTTGCCCTGGTTTATAATCCAAAATAGACTTCGTAGACTTACAATTTTTGCAATATAACATTTTCTTCAATTGATATTGAAGGATTCTGCCGACTTGAGCAATTGTCAAATATCCTAAAGTTTGTAAAATTTGCCCTAATTGAATTTTAATACCTCGTTCTGCATACTTTGCCTGTTCATCTAGTGCAGCATTTAATTGAGTATTATCGATCATATATTGTTCAAGTGCAATTTCACCGAAAGTTTTTTGAGGTTTCCCTTGTTTCTGTTTATGTTTATGGTCCAATTCTGTTGAAATTTGTAATTGTTGTTGAAGACGTTCAATTTGATTTTGCGTAAGATAATTTTCTTTGAGAAAAATATCAGCTAATGAAGCCTCAGTGTCCATAAATTCAAGGATATTTAAACATTTTTTTAATTGTTTTTCGCTAATAAAGGCTTTTTCTACAGCCATCATTCCAAGAAGACGTTCTTCTACATTTACTTTATTAACCATAAAAATTTTCCACCTTTTGCTAAAAAAAGGAAACAATATACATATTCATTTTCATTATCCTTTATTATTTCTACAAATTCAAGCAATTTTTTTTTTCTTATAGATTCATAAAAAAAGGATAGCCTATTTTAAAAACAGGCTATCCTTCAGTATAACAAAAAATATTAAAATGTATTCAACATGCAACTGTTCAGACACTGTATTTGCTTGTATACTAGCAAATTTATTCCACATGCAAATGTTCAGATACTGTATTTGCTTGAATGCTAGCATCATACATACATTGAACTGTCAAAGGTGGAAAATAAAAAGAGCCAGTAGTAGTTCCACGCATTCCAAAATACCACTTTTGTGCAATATTCTTTACCTTTGCATGGAAAAATGCAGAAATCCTATCATCTCTCATATCCACATATTCAGACCATAAAATATTCAAATCATCTGTCTTTGTTTTTTTCACTGTAGTGACAAGTCTAGGATTCTCCACTTCTACACCGCTAGGTAAAAATTGTTCTAAAATAAGATTTCGATAAGGATCATTTGCCACTACTTCTACTTCTACCCAAATCAATTCACCTTTCCTAATCACATTTTTTGACATAAGTTCCATATCTTTATTTAAAAGTCTTCTCTGCACATAGATGCCATTGCTTTTTGCATCGATAGTCACATTTTTAGGAATGCCAGAACTTTGTAAGAAGTAAAATAAATTTCCACTTCCTTTTGTTTTTACTATAAAAGGCTCGTCTCCTATTAATTTTCCTCGAATAGTATATGGCTTTTCATGACTAAACTCAGCCACTAAATCAATTCCATAAGAAAAATTGCCTTGAAACTTACTAGTAACCTTTTGCAACTCTTTACTATACTTTCCTAATGCAAGCAAAATAAATGCGTTTTCTTGTGTGCTATAATCTTGTCGATTCCCTTTATTCAATAATTGAACCATTTTCAAAATCTCAGGATTTTCAGGTTCTATCTCTAATAAAGTCAACAAATAAATCGCTTGATTTCGACATGTAGAATGCAAATTTTCAGAAACAGCTCCAAAATTTATACTAGGCAGTGTATTTCGTTTATCAAAAACAACCCTTGCTTGTTCTGATTTATGTAACAGCAACAACGCACAAGTTAAAAAATCAGCCTCTACATCAGAATACTGCTCCTTTTCACAAAGGAACGCAATATCTTGGTATGCCAACAACTCAGCATTTGCTAAAACATAAGCACCATAAGCAGCAACTTCAGAATTCATACCACGCAACGCCTTACGAATCCAAAGTAAGCAACCTTTATACAAATTTTCAGGCACAGGATAACCTAATTTAACAGCTTCTACTAAAAAATGGCTTGCATACACTGTACCCCAAGCAAACACAGAATCTCCTCCTGGCCACATTGACAAACCACCATAATATGTTTGCATCAAACTAATTCTTTGAATCGCATCCATAATATATGAATTAGCAACTTTTTGTCTCATAGTATCTTCTGATTTGGACAACAAAAGAATATCATGGTAATACAACAAAGGAAATGCACGAGACGTTGTTTGTTCCAAACATCCATAAGGATACTTTAATAATGATTCCATATACTTTGCTAAATGAACATTTGGATTATCTGATAAAGTCAAAGTATACTCCCCAGTGTTGTTTTCATATTCTATAGAAGGTAAAATATTTTGCTCTACACCAACTGCTAACATGCCACAATCTGAAACATGTTGCAAAGAAACAGGACCACGAACCCTCAAAGAATACACTTTGCCAATCTTTTCCTTGCCTAAAGTTCCTGTAAAAACAATATTTGCCTTTTGGATACCAGAAATCACTCGCACAGGTAAAGAATACACGTACTCTTCATGATTCTGCAGAGAAACAGATACTGTTGAATTTTGTTCTGTAGTAAGACCATCCATATGCACAGATAAATTCAAATTAGCAACATCACCTGTTAAATTTTGAACAGATGCTTGCAACATCCACTCATCATTCCAAGTTACAAATCGAGGCAAACATGGTATAAATGGTGCAGGCGAAACAACAGACAACTTTGATTGTTGTGCACCGAAATTTTTTCCTTGGTGACACCAAGCCATCAAACGCAATTCACCTATATAATCAGGGACATCTAAAGTAATCTCAGCTTTTCCATGTTCATCTGTTTTTATGTCAGATCGCCAAATAACAACTGTAGAATCCTTTTTAATAGAAAGTGGAGCTGATCTTTTTAAAGCTTTACCATCACCTGGCATTGTTTCTGGTAAAATATTATCAAATACATCACTCATTTTCACTTCTAAAGCTCGTTTTCCATAAAAAAATTCATATGGATTTGGCAAAGAAAAATTTGTGAGTTGGCAAACACCTTCATCTACAGCAACAAAAGTAATATAAGCATCTTTGACAGCTTTTTCCTCTTGCAAAACAGTAAACTCAATATTCGTTGATAAAAGAGGACGAATAGATTCTACACATTCCATAGAAAGCATCAATGTACTTTCTGGTGCAACAAACAAAGGAGAAATGCCATACACACGTTGTAGACCATCTGCCACAGCCATAGATCTAACTACACTAGCCATGCAATAGACATTGGGACTATACTTTTCTGGAACTACAAAATCCAATTCACCCTTTCCATCTTTGACATCAACAACAAACGAATCAAATACAGATTCACGTGCAAAACAAACAAAAGCTTTTCCATCAAAAGGTGATTTTACTAATAACTTTGCAGATTCCCCCTTTGTATACTCTTTCTTATCAAAAGAAACTTCTACATACTCTTGTCCACCCTTTTTTGTAACAACACTGCCACCAAAAACATCTAAAGAAACATACGCAGATGATTTTGTATTCTTTTCAGTAACTAAAATACCATATTCACCATATTGTTCTGGTATAAAAGAAAAATGGTCTCCCATTACAGAACATTCATGCACAAAATATTCTGACTTAATATAACGATATCCTTCTCCATTCTCCTGTTTTTCACGATGCCAATTCCATTCATAACGAACTACTTGAACATCATACGAACATTCTTGCACTACCTCTTCTTTAGGAGTCAAAGCTATCATATTAACATGAATAGGAACATTGGCAGTCAATTTTTCATTATTAGCAAGAGAAATACCTACATCTAAATTTTTAGGATATACATTCACAGTTGTAGTGCGAGTAGTTGTTCTTCCACCTGTTTCTAGTAAAGTAGCTTGAACACAAATTTCTCCCCAACTCGGTAAAACAAGTTCATCTGGAATCGTAAAATCCCAAATTCCTTGACCTTCTTCAGATAAAACAACAGTCTGTTCTGCAATTTTTTTCATAGCTGAACTAATTTGAGAATTACCAAAACAATATTCAGGATACTTTCTATGCACAATAGAACGAGGCGACAACATCGCAGTTACTTGAACAGAATTACCAGCTGCTGGTGCACCATGCAAATGCTCTGCAGCAAGATGCACAGAAACATTATCACCTGCAAACAACTCCTTACTTTCACAATTCACAGAAAAACGATACGTATCTGGGACAAAATCTTCTATTTGAAACTCATATTGTCCCAATGCGTCTTTTGCTCCAGGAATCCGAACCTCGACTCGATAAAACCCTGTTCGCACATCATTGGGAATAGACCAATCAAAACAACCATTTCCAACAACATCTAATTTTACTTGTTGACGTTGTATCTCAGTATTATCTGAACGCAAAATCACAAATTCAATGGGAAACGATTCTGCAACATGACAGGCACGATTTCGAACAATGCTCTGTAAATGTAGCACTTCACCAGGACGATATGCTCCACGATCAGATGCAATAAACGCTTGGTACTCTTTACTGCAACTCTTTTTCCCCTTTGTATCAAAAACAACTACATCCCATTCATGATCTGTCACTTTCAATACATTAAAATCTGCTTCTTTTAAACCATGAACTACAGAAACATATTCATCTTCAGGCAAAGTAGGAATCGTAACCTTGCCTACACCTACATCATTCGTAACACCTCGACCAATGCATTGATTCTTATTTGTAAACACAGAAAAATTTACATTCGACAATGCTTCGCCTGTTTGCAAAGATGTTGTCCAAACAATGCATTCTTCTTTTGCACATACACTAGTTAGACCAATATCTGAACAAATCAAAAGTTTAGAATCAAACACATCATATTCATCATTCCCACGAAATACAACGTAGTACACGCCAGAACAAAATAAATCTCCCAACAAATTTTTCAAATCAATATTTGTTTTTGCTTCTTCAAAATTCATATTCAAAGAAACATTTTTCTTAGCAATTAAAGAACCATACTTCTGGCAAGAATACCAATTCAAACTTCTTTGCAAAACTAGAGGCATATTTTCAGAATAAATACGATACACCAAGGCTTCAACACAAGGCAAATTCATACTTTGGACTACAATACTATTTTGTCCATGCAAACTTAAAATATCGCCTTTTCCAACAATTGTAAATGAAGTCTCACGCTCTGGAAACGTAACAATGCGATCAATATTTCCTACTGTTTTCCAACCATTTTTACTTTTCATACCAGAAGTAAAACTAAACGAATACTGAGTATTTGGTTGAAAACCACCTTTAAACGATAAAGAATTACCTTCTGCTCGAATCATACAAGGCACATTGGGAAAAATCTTAACATGTTCCACTGCACTATAATAATCTACAGCATCATTCCATGTAAAACGAACAGAACAATCTCCCATAGAAGGAGAAAAAGCAGAATGATACGACAAAGAAAAAACATTTTCTGTGCGAGGCAAAGAAAAAAATTGAGAAAAGCCACATTCTAAACCAAGCTCCCCACCACGCCCTTGCAAACCATCAGCAATGGCTAAAGAAATCCCTGCTTGATACTGCGACCCAGCAATAAACAGTTCCCAATCCTTAGATTCTACAGAATCCCAATCAACATGTCGAATAGCTTCATGACCATATACCTTACCACGATGCGGAATATCATATAAATGAAACGTTGGGAAACTTTCATTTTCCGACACATTCAACTTTTTCAACAAATTATTTCTAGAAACAAAATCATCAAATGAAAGATGAAAAAACACATCACCATTCTTTCGCAACTCTACCTGTTCAAAAGCCACTAACTCTAAAGGATCTGTAGAAAACAACAAAGGTGCTGTATTTAATGTGCTACCATCTAAAGAACGCAAATTTTTAGACAAATTCAAAGTAAAACGAGTAGCTTTAGGAACAGAATCCATTGACCGAACACATAAACAATCTGTAGACTTCCATTCTACATACAAAGGAATTGCTGGTTCAATAGAAACAAGGTTAGAAACTTCTTTCCCAACATAATCATCTAGAATCATCTTCTTATCAAACGAAACAAAAATAGGAAATGCCTTTCCATCCTCTTGGCGTAATTCGTACTGTACATTCACACCATGGACAGAAAAAAAATACTTCCAACCTAAAACAACATTTCCACCTAGTAAAAACAAAACTAAGAATAACAACAATGCATTCCAAACAGGACTACGCCTTTCTGTACAGAATGCAAACAAACCATCTACATCTTGTCCCAATTCCTTATATTCTGGATGCTGTTTCAAAAACTCTTCTACGCCAACTTTGCCCTTTTTACAAAATTGACGATACGCACGAAACATATTTTTTCTCGTCGCATTCATCAGACATCTCCAAAACTAAAAAAACATGATTATACAATATATTTCTTCATAAAAATAATAATATACACTCTAAAAAAAACATTAAAGTATATTTTTCAACAAAAATCAAGGAAAAATATATTTCAACAAAATAAAAACACAAAAAACAAAAAATACGGAAAATAAAAATAATAAAAATACGAAATATACATAAAATATGGAAAATAATAGAAATACGAAATATACGGAAAAAGCAAACTAACTCCCCAGAGCAAAATTGCTTCCCCAGAGCAAAATTGCTTCCCCAGAGCAACTTTTCCCCAGAGCAAATTCACTCCCCAGAGCAAAATTGCTTCCCCAGAGCAAAATTTGCCTCCCCAGAGCATCTCCCCAGAGCAACATTGCCTCCCCAGAGCATCTCCCTGGAGCAACTTCACCCCAGAGCAAGTCCCCAGAGCAAATTATTCTCCCCAGAGCAAAATTACCTCCTCAGAGCAAAATTGCCTCCCCAGAGCAAAATTTGCCTCCCCAGAGCAACATCCCCAGAGCAACTTCTCCCCAGAGCAATTTTTTTTTCTCTTTTTTTTGCATTGTATTTTTGATACAATGACATGAAATTATTTTTTATGGACTAAATTATTATTTGGAAGTTGTTTTTATTCCTTGACTTAGTTGTATTCAATTGTTGCTCTGGATAGATATTTTTCTCTAGGGTAATATTTACTTTTCCCGTGTGTTCTGTTTGTTCTGTGATTTTATATTCTGTGATTTACTCAGGCGTGGTGTATTGATTGAAAAGGTAGGCATATGATGAAATTAGATGATTTAATTCCTATGTCTAAGTTAGACAAGAAAAATGCAGCAATAGATTTTGTGAAATTGCACAAAAATAAAGGATATGAAAAAGGAAATTGTCAAGTTTTTTGGACTGGCTTATTGCATCGTGTGTTTGGTGTTAAGTTTCCAGAAAAATTCATTGAATTTGAAAAGCCTGCTA
>JAGOMP010000055.1 GCA_017993505.1 Planctomycetota bacterium | reverse complement strand
ATACGATCCAACGCGAACATGTCTACGTAAAAAAATAAATTATATTGACAAAATCAAACTTAAAAATTTGAAAAAGTTAATATAATTTCAAGGTAAAATTTTGCAGAAAAATTTTACCTCAGAGATACTATGTCCACACATAAAAACTTGAAAACACTAAGGATAATCATTATAACCTATTAAATTACAATAATTTACATAAATTACTAGCATCATTTTCTATCCATTTTTTGTCAAAATTTTTTCAAAAAATCACCAATTTTTTTTCTCACCAGAAAATTCTTCCTATTGCCTTCCAAATCGTTTTTTTTTCACTGCAAAATCTCTTGAAATTCCCTCTAATTTTTCCAAAATCTCTCCAATTTTTCTAAAAATTGGTAAAATTCTCTCCTTTTTTACCAATCTTCTTCTTCTCCCCAGAGCATATTTTCCCCAGAGCAAATTCGCACGTGATTCTCCCCAGAGCAAAGGAAACCAATGCATTTCGACGTAATCAACGCATTTCAACGCATTTCATTTCGAGTTTCAGAGCAACATTAGCAACATTAGAGCAACATTCCAACATTTGCTTCCCCAGAGCAATATTCTCGAGCAACTTTGCCTCCCCAGAGTAATATTTATCTCCCCAGAGCAATATTTATCTCCCCAGAGCAATATTTATCTCCCCAGAGCATAACGCATTTCATTTTATTTCGCGTTTCTTTTCTAATTTGGAGTAACTTTACTTCCCCAGAACACAACTCAACTTGCTTAACTTGCTTCCCCCAGAGCACAGAGCACTTTCCCAGAGGAAGGGGGGATAGGGGATAAAAAAAAGCGTACTAGTGTTTTGTACGCTTTTTGAAAATTGTAGTATTGTTTGTTTATTTTTTCTTTTTGAGTGCGGCAAGAAGGAGGTCGCCTACGTTAGTAGTGGCTTTTGTTTTATCGGTATATTTGTCAATGAGAATTTTGTTCATTCGTGATTCGCGAGCTGAGACTCGTTGTAGTGTTGTTGTTTCTTGTTGTTTTTCTGGCATTCTGTAGTTACATTTTCTATCAGAGCAGAGAAGATCGTTTCCTTTTTTTCCTTTGACTAGTAACATAGGTTCTTTACACATGGGACATTTTGTTTTAGTGAGATTGGTTGCTTTGTATTCTATTTCTGTATCTTTAACAGTTTGAATGAGTGTGATTGTGTTTTTTCGTATATCTTGTAAAAATTTTTGGTCTTTTTCTTTTCCTTGTGCAATGTTAGTAAGTCGTTGTTCCCAAACAGCTGTAAGTTCTGGCGAACGAAGTTCTTCTGGAACTAAATATATAAGTTGAATTCCTTTTGATGTGGGGATAAGGTTTTTTCCATGTCGTTCCATATAGTGATAGCTGATGAGTTTTTCTATGATTTCTGCACGTGTGGAGGGTGTTCCTAGTCCACCTTGTTTTATGGATTCACGCAATTCTTCATCTTCAATGAATTTGCCAGCACTTTCCATGTCGCTGAGTAAGCTTGCTTCTGTGTAATGAGGTGGCGGTGGTGTTTTCTTTTTTTCTAATCTTGCTTTTGTTGTTTTTTTCGTGCCTTTTATTTGTTGTGGTAAGGTTTGTTCTGGGAGTTCGTTGTCTTGGTTGGTATCTGAAACGTTGATATTGCTTATTTTTTTCCAACCTAGATCTAAAGCAATTTTTCCTGTGGAATAGAAGTTTTCATTTTCTACTGTAGTTTGTATTGTAAATTTTTCGTAGCGATAATGTGGGGAAAGAACAGCTAAAAATCTACGTGCAATTAAGTCATATAGTTTTCGTTCATCAGAATCAAGTTTTTCTAAACGAACATATTCTTCCGTAGGAATGATGGCGTGGTGGTCGGTGACTTTGTTGTTATCAATCAATCGTTTTGTAGGTTGGTATTGTTTTGTTAATAGTTCGTTAGCATATATTGCATAAGGTCCAACTGCCATACCTTCTAATCTTTTTGAAAAGGTAGGAACAATGTCCATAGTTAAATATCGTGAATCTGTTCTAGGATATGTGACAATTTTATATTGTTCGTAAAGTTTTTGTAAAATAGACAATGTTTTTTTTGCTGAAAAGTTATATCTTTTGTTAGCATCCCGTTGCAATTCTGTTAAATCATAAGCAAGTGGTGGTGGTTCACTATGTGTGGTGCGTTGCATGTCTTGTATGGTGCCTGTCTTTCCTTGTATTTTTTGAAGTATTTCATTGGCTTTTTCTATTTGAAATATTCGTGTGTTGTTATTTTTATCTTTCCAATGACCAAAATAATCGCCAAAATTTGCTACAATGTTCCAATAATCTGTTGGTTTGAATTGTTTGATTTTTTCTTCTCTATCCACGATCATGGCTAGCGTGGGCGTTTGGACTCTGCCTGCTGTGAGTTGTGCATTATGTTTGCAAGTCAATGCTCTTGTAACGTTTAATCCAATAAGCCAATCTGCTTCTGCACGACAGGCAGCAGCATAATATAAATTGTCATATTGTGAACCAGGTCGCAAGTTGGCAAATCCTTCTTGAATAGCTTTATCTGTTTGAGAGGAAATCCAAAGTCGTTTATAGGGTTTATTCCATTTTGCAAGTTTCATGACCCAACGTGCGACTAATTCACCTTCTCTTCCTGCATCTGTAGCAATGATCATTTCATGGACATCTTTTCGTTTCATGAGTTGTGTTACTGCATAGTATTGGTGTCTATTTTTTCCTATGACTTTAAGACGCATTTTTTCTGGAAGCATAGGTAAATCTTCTATTTTCCATTCTTTATATTTTCTATCATAATCTTCTGGTTCTGAAAGTGTGACAAGATGACCTAAAGCCCAAGTCACAATGTATTGATTGCCTTCAAAGTAGGATTTATTATGTTTTGTACATTGTAGAACACGAGCGATTTCTTTAGCAACACTTGGTTTTTCAGCAAAAACAAGGGATTTCATATATTTTCTTTCTTTGTGTTGTATCTAATGTTTTGTATGAGTTTGAGACGCACTTTTATATATTGTTTCCTTTAATATGTCTTTATTATATAAAATCAAAGAAATATTAATTTCTTTGATTGTGTCCTTAGAATCAAAGAAATATTACATTTTTTTAGATTGTTTCTTTACTATATAAAATTAAAGAAATATTAATTTCTTTGATTGTGTTTTTAGAATCAAAGAAATTAATATTTTTTTTAGATTGTTTCTTTACTATATAAAATTAAAGAAATATTAATTTCTTTGATTGTGTTTTTAGAATCAAAGAAATTAATATTTTTTTTAGATTGTTTCTTTACTATATAAAATTAAAGAAATATTAATTTCTTTGATTGTGTTTTTATTATATAAAATCAAAGAAACATAATATTATGTTTCTTTGATTTTATATGGTATATTTTTACAGTTCTTCAAAGGCTTTGAGTAAAAATTTTCCGTCCTGTAACATAATTTCTTGTTCTGTTTCAGAATAGATAAGTTTCACATATTGTACTAGAATGCGAGGTTGTATTTGTGGAATGTAGATTCTATCAATATGGACAACAGCTTGGGGGGTAGAAAAGCACTCAGGAGAAACTTGACCACCAAAATGGTCGCTACGTCCAAAAGCAATATGAAAGCCAAGTTTTTCGTCTAAAAGAATTTCACCGATGGGATCTAATCCAAAATCACCAAGTACGCCAAAACCGAGTTCTGCGATGTTAGCATAGGCTCGTTCTTTTTGAATTAAAGCTGCTTCTTTTTCAGCTGCTTCTCCTTCTCCTGTGACAGAAACAGCTACATTGTTTTCAATTTCATAGTAGACAACTTCTTCCCCAAATTGTACAGGGAGTATGCCTTTTGTTTGAGAAGGTTCGCTTTCTCCTTCATAGGGAACTATATATGCTTCGCCACTAGGAAAATTACCAGCAACGCCTCGTTTAGGAAAGCGTCCGCTACTAGCATGACCTTGACGGTGTCGCAGGTCAAAAATAATGTTGTATGTATCTTTATTATCAACGATCATAGAAACTTCAGCTCGAATAGCTTTTGTGAGCTTTTGGCTGATGGTGTCTACCCGTTTTCCTACGATACCGTAGTCAATGGTCAATGCAGGAATCATTGCCAAAGAAAAGCCAGGCATCGTGGCAGCACGAAATTGATACCTAGGTGCAGCCATTTTTAAAGGTGCTGTGGTGGAATATTCTGTAGGAGCTAGAAAAAGCTGATTTTTTTCAAACACTTCTGTCAATGAAATAGCACTTCCCATGTTGCTTAAATCACTAGCCAGTTGAGGTAATTGGTCTTGAAGACAAAAACAATATTCAGGAAGTTCTGCATTATTAGCACCTACGGAAGAATAGCCAATGAGCATGATCTCTTCTAGCTTTAATTCATCTTTGCAATTTTGCAATAATTGATTCCATTCAAATGCAACTTCACGTCGCTCTTTCCAAGGTTGGTTATCGTCTTGAGGTTCATGTGGAAAATCAACTAAAATACAAAGAGAACGATCTCCAGGTAATGCTGGAAATACAGAAGAAATCATTTGCACTAAGTCTTGTGCTGTTAATTTTTTCATAATACACCTTTCTATGAAATTAAACGGATTAAATACTGTCCATATTCTGTTTTTTTCATGTCTTTTATGCTATTTAGAACTTGTTCTGTTGTCATCCATTGATTCTTCCAAGCAATTTCTTGTAAACAAGCTATTTGTAAGCCTTGTCTAGATTGAATAATATGGATAAAGTTTGCAGCTTCTAACATGCTTGCGTACGTTCCTGTATCTAGCCATGCAAATCCTCGGGGAAATTGAACAACGTGTAAATCACCTCTTTGTAAATACACATTGTTTACTGCAGTGATTTCTAATTCTCCACGTGCAGAAGGTTGTATATTTTTAGCAATGTTTACTACATCATTGTCATAAAAATATAAACCTGTGACTGCATAATTGGATTTTGGATGCTTTGGTTTTTCTTCGATGGAGATTGCATTTCCATTTTCGTCCAATTCTACGACTCCGAATCGTTCTGGGTCGTTTACATAATATCCAAAAACAGTTGCACCTTTTGTGCGTTGCACAACACTCTGTAAAATACCAGTTAAATTGGATCCATAAAAAATGTTATCACCTAGTACTAAAGCTACAGAATCTTTACCAATGAATTCTTCACCAATGAGAAATGCTTGGGCTAAGCCTCCAGGATGAGGTTGTACTTCATATGTTAAAGAAATTCCAAAATGACTTCCATCACCTAGCAATCGTTGAAAATTTATTTGGTCTTCAGGAGTTGTGATGATGAGAATTTCTTTGATTTTTGCTAGCATTAAAACAGAGATGGGGTAATAGATCATAGGCTTGTCATAAATTGCCAATAATTGTTTGGATACGCCTCGAGTGATAGGATATAATCTTGTCCCAGATCCACCAGCTAATACGATTCCTTTCATACTTTCTCTCCTATGCCTAAACGTTCTCGTTGGTAATTGCCTGTTTGTACATTTTTGCACCAGCCTTCTTTATTGTTTAGATACCATTCCACTGTCTTACGAATGCCTGATTCAAATGTTTCTTGTGGTTTCCAACCAAGTTCTCGTTCTATTTTGCTGGCGTCAATCGCATATCGCATATCATGTCCAGGGCGATCTTTGACGTACGTAATTTGTTCTTCGTAAGATTTTTTATCTTCACGAGGGTGAAGTTCATCTAATAAATGACAAATAGTCTGCACAACTTCAATGTTTTTCTTTTCATTGTGACCGCCTATATTGTATGTTTCGCCTGCCATTCCTTTTTTGACTACTAAATATAAAGCACGAGCATGGTCGTCTACATATAACCAATCGCGAATTTGTTCACCTTTTCCATACACAGGCAATGGTTTGCCTTCCAGTGCATTTAAAATCATGAGAGGGATTAATTTTTCTGGAAATTGATAAGGACCATAATTATTGGAGCAATTTGTAATTACGGTAGATAATCCAAAGGTGCGTTTCCAAGCACGGACTAAATGATCGCTAGATGCCTTGCTGGCGGAATAAGGCGAACTTGGTGCGTATGGTGTATCTTCACGAAAGAAATCGTTTGTATCTTCTAAATCACCATACACTTCGTCTGTGGAAATATGATGGAAGCGCAATTCTGGATGCGCTTGTACATATTTTCTAGCTGCCTCTAGCAAAGTATAGGTGCCTACGATGTTTGTTTGTATAAATTCGCGAGGTCCATCAATAGAACGATCCACGTGTGTTTCTGCTGCTAAATGCATAATATGTGTGGGTTGAAATGATGTAAATACTCTTTCTATATTTACAGGATCACATACATCAACTTTTTCAAAGCGATACCTCGGATTTTTAGAGACAGGTTCTAAAGATTCAAGATTCCCTGCATATGTTAATTTATCTACTACACATACGGAATCTTCTGTATTTTGAATAATGTATCGAACGACTGCAGAACCAATAAATCCAGCAGCACCTGTAATTAAAATACGATGATTCATGTTTAACCTCTTTTTAAGGATTGTACAACGTTTTTAGATGATTTTTCCACTTGTAATTAAAATACAATGGTTTATTCTTTACTTCTTTTTAAGGATTGTACAACGTTTTTAGATGATTTTTCCACTTGTAATTAAAATACAATGATTTATTCTTTACCTCTTTTTAAAGATTGCACAACATTTTTAGCAGATTTTTCAATCATTTTAGCATCTTCATCAGATAATTTAAACAATGTTTTAATATTGACAAGTTTTTTCAAATAATCTGTAGCAGTTTGGTCTAATCGCATGACTTTTTCAATAGCATCGCGCGATTTTTTTTCTTGGAATTCATCTTGCGAGGACAATCTTTGATATAGACTTAATAAATCAAATGATAAATTAGAATAAGGTTGTTCTCCTTTTTCATTTATATATTGATTTGCTTTTTGAAAAATATATTCTACATAGGCTCTATTGCGCATCCATGCAATTTCTAAGGGTCGACTAGAATAATCTGCAACAGTGTAGGAGTCGTTTGTTTTATCATCTTCTAAAAAATATCCAGCACCATCAACTACTAAAATTTTTGCTGGGAAATTATTTTTTTTCTCTAATATATTTCCCATCACTTGCATTAAAGTTTCAATCCCATAATTATCATATACGCCACCATCTACAATATTGATTAAGCGTCTGACGTATTTTGTTGTTACCGAGCAATCTCGTAATGTAACAGGACCTAATAAATTGGGAACAGAAGCAGACGCAATCACAGCTTTAGATATTCGGTAGGGGCGAATGTCAGAATTCAATCCTTCAAAACCAACACTATGTAATGCTCTATATTCTGTGGGAACATCATAGTGGTGATTAAATCCTGAATCTCCAATTTGCTCAAAATAAGAACAACCATTGAAGTGACGATCTGCTAATGTGGAAAATACAAATTTTAAGCCATCATTCATATTTGTACCATTGATTAATAGAGTCGGTGCACCATTTCTTTCAGCTAAATGTAAATCTTGGAACGTCATATCATGAAAGAACATATCATCCCAAACTCCAGCCAATATATCCCCTCGATCATAATATGTAAATAAATCCAAAAACCAACGACCATATATTACATAGTATAACATAACTCGTGCTTGAAAATTTTTACTCATATTTTCTTTAAAATGCATAAAAAAGTTATCAGTATTATGTCTATGTTTTGGATGATATTTCATCAAGCAATAATATGCTGAAGCAAGACTTCCACCAGAAACACTAGAAATGTAGTCTAGTTCATCTAAATATGTTTTTTTAGAACCAGGACGGAGAGGAATGTGACTTAATTCTTCTAACACACAAGCTAAAAAATAGGCTGAACGACTTCCACCACCAGAAACTGCTAACCCCAACAATAACTCGCCATAATCTCTTTCATATTGTATAGGAGCATAAGGTGCTGTCCAAGTATTATCATATTTATATGCACCATGAAAAACAAATTCTTTCATTGGATACGTAGCAAATTCAGTAACTGAGTCTACAGCTGTTCCTATAATCACGCCACAACCTGCTAAAAAAAAACATAATGCACATATAGTACATAAAATTACGAAATGTTTCATTGTCACCTCATCTTTCAAGTATTTTTCCATGGCTAAAAACTAGACAAATATATTTTAGAATATCTAGAATACACAATAAAAAACAAGAAACTCTGACCAAAAACTTGTATTTCTTATAAATCTGTGTATAATATTGCTACTTAGAAAAACAACATAAAAAAAAATAAAAAATTTTTTTAAATATAGACGAGCAATTTATGAACATACAAATTAAACAAATATTACAAAAACTCCTTGTCATTTTTGTGCTCATGGGCAGTTGTTATATTTTTGACCAAATTTATGAAGGAAAAGACATTGGATATACTTGGAACATTATTTATTCTTCCAGCTTTTTAAGCTTAAAAATTTTAGCAGTAGCATTGCTTTGGAGTTTTATTTTACACTCTACTTTAATATCTTTATGTTTTTTTCGATTTCAAAAAGAAAAACTACGAATCTTAGAAATTTTGATTCAATTTTTTTCAGGAATACCTCTTTTTATTGCTTGTTTATATTTAACAACACATGATATTAAAGCTAATATATGGTATGCGGGGCTAATTTTATCTGTATGTGACTTTCTTCTTGCTGAAATTTTTCCATTGCTATATTATAAACTGAAACGAATCTTTACACCAGCTTATACAGAAGCTATGCAAGCTCGTGGTTATTTTTTCCCTTTATTTAGTGTGCCTAATTCATGGCAACATTGGAAAAAATTTTTACAATATTATGTTCTTGTATATCTAAGGGAATGGACACAGATCATTATTTTAAAAATTCCGCTTTTTTTTAGTGCCATGATAGTTGTTGAAAAAGCCTTGTTTTATGGTGTGGACATGCAAGGTGCCAATCGAGGGCTTGGGTCTTTATTTTTTGATTGCATTTTAGAATGGTCAGAAGGAAAAAATCGCTTACTTCCTTTAGTTCGTCTTACAGCATATTCTTTGTTTTTACTTCTAACTACCTCTATGCTTTTTCAAATTTTATATTACATATTAGGTGGCCAACCAGAAAAACAAAAACAGTTGACACAAAATACACAAAAAAAGCAACAAAAATTTCAATTTTCGCATTTTTCTTTTCCAAAATTCCGCATTCCTAAAATACAATGCACACGAAAACACGTTGTTTTTATCTGTGGACTTTTTTGTATTTTATTTCTTTGCCATATAAGTACACCTAGCAATGCATATACATTATATCCATGGTGGCTTATTCCTACTTTATTATATATATTTGCTTATATATTTTTTCGTTACTATTTTTACAAAAAACATTCCCTTCGCCGTCCTTTCCTCGTTCTTTTCTATATGTGTGACACTCTTCTTTTTATTCCATGTACTTTTTTGATATATACTATGGGCGTGCAATGGAATATATTTCAACCTCCTGTTCATTTTGAAAAAAATATTTGTCAACCGTCTCAAATGATTGTCTTTCAAAATAGCTTGTTTACCGCTTATACTAAACCTATAATACAAAAAAAACAAAACAAAATAGATACGAAACGCACTTTTCAATCATGGAAACGAAATTTTCAATTTCAACTTCGATTGCTAGAAAGAACAACGAAAACAACCACATCTTTATATGTTTGGTTGCAAGACCAAAAACATCCAGAAACACAACAACAATTTGAAAATATGGTGCAAGAATTAAAATTATATTACAGCCAATATGCTCAAAAAACAAAAAAAATTTTAGAAAACAAGAACAAAACATGGATGTGGACAGCACAAGAAAAAAGCATCCAAAAATATATTCAAGAATTCCAGTCAACTGATTATTTTCCCATTCAGATTATATCAAAGCCAGTGCCTCCTCCTCTTATGCAACTATACATAAAAAATAAACAACTCTATATATATTGGAAAGAACAAAATATATATTATAAATATAATATCCCTGACATAGAGTATCATAACATTACATATAATATTGTAGGCAAAACATACACGATTCATATTCATCGTTATCCTGGCATTAAAAATATATATATTGAACAAGCATTGCAACAAGCAAAAAATGATACGATTCAACCTATAGAAACAGACATGCCAGATAGTTTCACAAAATATACGAATTTATTTTTTCGTCCTAGTCTTTTAGGGACAAAAGGTGGAGTGCGAAATCAAGATATTTTTTTACGTCATGTTGCTGCATTTCAAGAAACATATTGTAAAACAACGATTCCTATTATTTTATTTTTATTATGTTTGTTAGCGTCTTGGCCTATACTGTATTTACTTCCACAAGTGCCAAAATGGATCACGACTTTATGTCAAACAATTACGACTTTATTAAAATACACTACTGCCATTCCCATTTACGTAATCATTGCTATTATTTTTATTGGGATTTACGATGGGAAAAATTTTCACATATTATTTACTTTAGTGGGTTATTTTTTACTTCCAAATTTAACACAGCAAATATATCGATCAGTTCAAACGTATAAAGAAACGTATTATCCTACTAAAATATCGCTAGGATTTAGTCCTATTATGATTGCCTATCACTTTATTACGCGAGAAGCACGGCAACTATATATTATCTATCTGCTTTATTTCTGTGCAAATATGATTCTTTTTGAAACAAGCTTTGCCTATTTAAAAGGAGGTTCTCCTTCAGAACTTTCTTTAGGAATTTTTTTATACGCATCTAGGAATCAATGGACCATGGAAACATATGCAACAATTATTATACTTGTTTCTATTCTATACTTTTTTTCAAGGTCCACACTTTTTTTTAGACAAGAAAATATTTAGTATGATTTTGTTTATTGTGAAAAAAAAGTAACTATGCACATAGCTACATAGCTACTTTTTTTTGTCTAAAATTACAAAAATATTTTTTAATAGTATTCACAAAATAAAAAGGATAATTAGGAATTTTTCTTTGTCAGAAAACGAGCATACATTTTTTCACCTGGGAGCATTTTTTTATTATAATCATAGAGTTGAATTTCTACAATCATTTTATAGGCAGGTTCATTGATAGAAATTTTATCTACAATGGCTCGATAGCTAGACTTTCTTTCAAATTTTTCTTGAAAAAAAACGAAAATTCTTTGTTTTCTACTAATTACTTCCTGATAAGCACTCGGAAGTTCAATTCGCAATACTAAGTCTTCTTTTTTTACAGTCTGAAAAAGCGTAGCATTAGATTGTAGAAAATCATTTTCATTGCAAATAATATCTGTGATGATGCAATCTTCTGTAGCATTAATTGTATCTTGGTGTACTCTTGCTTGTACTTGCTCGCATTCTAGTTGAGCCAATTCTAGTTTTGTTTTTAAGGCTGGAAGGAGTGATTTGGCTTGTTCGTGAGCATCTGCAATTCTGTCACGATTAGCTTTAGATTCTAGACCGTTTTTATAGAGTTCTTCGACTTTTTTACAAGCTATTTCTGTTTGAGAAATTTGTGATAGGCAACGTTCATAGTCTTCTTTATACATTTTTATTTGGTATTGAGCAATATCTTGAACTTTTTTTAAAGAAGATAGATCTAGTTGAAGGAGAGGTTGATCTTTTTTGACTTGATCACCTTTTTGGACGAGTATTTTTTTAATTTTGATTTCCCAAGGAGCTAAAATGTATTTATCTTTTTTAGCTTGCAAATAGCCAGATTCTATAATGACAGCTGGTATTTCAATTTTTTTTGGTTTTGGAGTTTCTATAGTAGTTTCTACAGTAGAAGCAAGGGGATCGGAAGTTATAGTCGTAGGTGTGTCAGTAGATGCGTCAGTGGGTGTGTCAATAGGTGTAGATTCTACAATAGGTTTTACTGGTTTCTGTATAACAGATTCCGTAGGTTGTTGATCAGGAATAGGTTCTGAAATAGGTTCTTGTGCTAAAATAGGGTCAGTAGGAATAGAGGCTGGTTGGGAACTACCAGAAAAAGCTACAATAAGAATTAAAATAAAAAGAAATGCTGCAACAGCTGGATAGACAATATATGTGAGTTGTTTTGTTCTATCTTTTGGTGCAGGTTTGTCTACGAATTTAGGCATTTCCATTGTTTCAGCAGAAATAAAATTTTCATAGAACGTAAACGTATTCTTTCCAATGACAATTTTATCATTGTTTTCAAGGATAACAGGTGTTGTAATAGCGTTTCCATTGACAGTGATGGGGTTCTTTGTACTAAAATTTTCTATGACTAATTGTTGGTCTTTCATAGAAATTTTAGCATGCATTTTAGACACTGTAATGTCAGGGAGACTAATCCATCCATCTTTTTCTTCTACGCCACGTCCAATCATATTATCTTTATCTGGATAGAGTGGATAGATTTTCCCAGTTGTATCATCTAATAAATATAAATTTTCCATAATTTGTTCCTAGATTTGAGAAAAGAAATATTTTTTATATTGTACAAATACATTGTACAAATACATTGTATGTTTTTTGTAAAAAATCTCAAAGAAAAAATAATTTTCATGGATCATAGATAACAGAAAATTTTTTTTATAAGTCAAAGGGAATATTATTAAGTTTTAACGGATTGTTTTGGAAAGTTTTATGCTTTATGTAGTTAATTCAATGATTTTATCCCAATTGTCATCTTCTAATGTTTTATTTCTATGGATATATCCACATTCTTGACATTTATGAATAATCACAAAGCCTTTGCTTGTTTTTTCTACTTTTATGGGTTCCATAAGTCCGCCACAATCAGATTCTCTATCACCAGGAACTTGATCATCAACATGCAAGCTAAAAAGACATTCTGGACAATGGTTTCGACACGTTTTTTCTGCGGGGGGAACTTGGTACCCACATTCTAAGCATTGGAAACTTTCATTGATTTTAATAGTATTTTTTCTCATGTTTATAGTTTTTTAATCCATTCTTCTGTTGAAACTTGAAAGGGATACCCAGCTGCTCTAGGATGACCGCCACCGTTGTTCGCTTTTGCAATTTCACTGACATCAAAGTCTAAATCATAAGAGCGTAGGGAATGACCATTATTTTCTACGTTAATAATATCTATATATTTGATGTTTTTCCATTCTTCTGGTACAGGTTGTATATCGCGAATATACTGAGAAAGCTCGGAAATATAGCGTGTAGCTTGAACAATGAGTCTATCACCATCCACTATAGATGTTTTAAGAGCTTTTTTATAATATTTTTGTTTTGTTTGCCAAAGTCCTCGGAGATAAAACATATCTGATTGTTGTATAAGAGCTTGGTTGTTGATGAGTCTGTTATACATGGCGTCTGTAAATAATTCCATTCCTAACAAGTTGAACATATCATTATATTTTATTGTGTCTTTATATTGGTGAATCCATAAATCATAATCATTGACGCGTTCAACGAATTTGTCTAATTTAGCAGGGATTTTTGTTTCTGGCATGTTTTTTTTACATTCTTGTAAAAAAAGTTTCGTAGCAGAAACAGTGATGTCATATGTTGTCCAAGAGTATTGGTCTAAGTATTCTTGGGCTGTTTTATGATGGTCATAGATATGGACTCGTTGGCTATATTTTTCTTGGATGAATTCTGCAACTTCTTTACTAACAGACAAATCTGTTATGATAATTTTTTTACTAGTATTTTTTAGTAGAGAGCAAACTTTTTCATCTATAAAGTCGTAGTCTTGGTGATAAATTTTGATTCCTGGATAAAATATTTTTGCTACGATGGCGCACCCTGCTCCATCTAAGTCAATATGGCTAACTAATATCATGATTTTTCCTATTGTTTTTATATGTAAATTAGGAGCGAGTTTTAGTTTTTAACTCACTCCTAATTTTTCAAAAAGCAAATAAAGCTTAATCTAAAGAATCTTTCACTGTTCCATACCACTCATCAATTTCTCTTGCAGCTTGGCTTCGTTCCTCTTCACTATCTTCTGCTCGATATGCAAATTTTTTATTTGCAAGTTTTTCAATGGCTTGTATAGCATATTGTCGCACAACAAGCTCAGGGTGGAAGAGAGCATCCACAAGTTCATTGACTTTGGAGATATCTTGTAATGTTACGTTTCTTGTAACAGACTTAATTTGAACAAGGTCTTTTTGTCCTTGAAGCCATGTTTTGAAAATAGTTTTTGTATTGTCTTTATTGATGAGAAATTGTTCTATAGTTGTTGTGTTGCCAGAAAGTTTAACCAATGTTTGAAACGCTTGTTTTGCAATGGTTTCTACAGGGTCGGTGAGTTGTTCTATGATTGTATTTAAAATAGCAATATCTGTTTCCATTTCCACGCCGTTTTCTAAAAGATTTTCAGAATCTTGGATCATGAAAATAGCTTTTTGGACTCGCAACCATTCTTGAATGGCAGTGTATGCTGTTTCATTATTTTTTGCATTTTCTGCAGGGTTATAACCAAAAGTTTCTTTTGTTTGTTGTTGCAACCAAGCAAAGGACATGTCTTTGATAGCTTGTTCTGGGCTAATAAGACCCTGAATAATGTTTTCCACATCATTAGCTTGGGCAATTTTATTAAACATGGGATTTCGATAGATAAGACCTTGTAATGCTACTTTTTGTTCTTCAATAACATGTTGGATTCTTTTTTCTTCGCGTACGAGCCATTGTTTCCATGCTTCCATAGAACCTTGTTGTTGGGCTAGATCTAAGTTGGGATTGTATCCAAAAGTTTCTTGTGCATATTCTTGTAGATAATCAAAGCTTTTTATGCGAATTTCTGGGACAATGTCGCTCAGTCCTTCTATGAGGATGCCCAATTTTTCAACATCATACTGAGAATGAACTCCTGATTTTGTCAAAGTTTCACAAGCTGTAGTAACATTGGCAAGTCTTGTTTTTTCTGCAGTCGCAATGGGTTCTACCTTATTTGTATACCATTGCAACCATTCTTTATATGTATTGTCGCGAACATCTTGCGGAGCTCGAGGATCATAACCAAAATCTTCACGAACTTCCGTAACAGCATTTTTAGAAACATATGCAGATAAAATATCAAATGCTGCTTGGCGTACATCTTCGTTGTCATCTTTTAAGCATTGGACAAGTGTTTCAATTTTTTGTACATCTTTTGCAAAAACAACTTTAGGGCTATCTATTAATGCTTTGTATGAGGCTATAGTTTCCAATTTTTCAAGGCGTTTATTTTGAATTTGTAGCCATTCGTTCCATTTAGAAAAGTCTGTTTTGAATTCACACTTACTTATAAGTTCTAAAGCATTTATTGCTTCTGCTTGCAATGGTAATGGCAATGAATCTAAGGCTTTCACTATTTTTGCTACGTCATTGTATTCATTTCGAGTGTTAATTTTTGTGAATTCTTTAATTTTTTCAATGGTTTCTTCCATATCTTCCATAAGAGCAACTTTTCTATCTTGAAGCTCAGTAAATTTTGTTTCTAACCATTGTGACCAAAGTTGTGCTTTTTCTTCTCGCATCTTTTCTGTTTGTTCTGGTTTGTAGTCTGTAATAGTTGGATCAATAGCAATGAGCGTATCATAGGCTTTTTTACGAACAGGATAACTTACATGTGTAAGTAAAGAAACAAGTTGTTTTGCTTTACCTATGTTTTCTGCTGTGTCTATATCTTTGAGTTCAAAGTTTGGTGCATATTTTTTGAGTTGTTCTTTGCCTTCTTGATCTGCTACTTTGAGTTTTTCTTTATAATGATAGAGAAAATCTGCCATTTGAAGAATTTTTGCTTCTCGAACTGATTTTTCATCTTTGACGTTGAATCCATAAGTTTCTACGCCTTTTGCCGCTAACATGTCTACGTAAGCTTGTTGTAAACTAGGATGTTCTGTATAAAGGAATTGGTCTAAAATATCTTGTAGTAATACGCAATTATCAACAGTGTTTAAATCGCCTTGGGCATTGTAAATTTCTTTAATTTGATCTGGTAGATATTGGTTGTCTTGTTCGATTTTTTTCGCAGTTTCTTCCAACCAATTTTGAATACTTTCAATGTCGTGTCTTCTATCTTCTTCTGTTCCTTCGTTTTGGAATGTCTCTCCTGTAGCATATTTTTGAATAGTTTCAAAAGCTTTTGCACGAACTTCAGAATAAGGATTGTATAGAAAAGGAATAACATTTTCAACAAGCTTGACTTGTTCTTGATTCCAGAGGCTTGAAATATTTAACAAGTCTTTTGTAGCGTTCTCAAGTTCTGCCATAGATTTTTCTTTTTGGAGTTGATTTTCTTTTGCAATCCAAGATTGACTCCAAGCTTGTACCTTTTCTGTCCAAGCACCTTCCTCTTCTACCATTTCTATTTCAATTTTTTCATTTGTCAATTTTTCAATGGCTTGGATGGCTGCTTGTCGCACTGCTACATTTTCATCCATCATCGAAGGAATGAGTTTCATAGCAAAGTCACGTTTGCCAAGTTGTCCAAAAACAGCAAGCATATTTATTCTGACGTCTATATTTTTATCTTGCAATGTTTCCAAATATTTTGACAAAATAGCATCTTGTACAGTGGCATCAGGGGCGTTTGTATATAAATCAATGAGCGATTTGTATACATTTTCTACAATAATATCTTTGTCTGAAAATTTGGCTGTGAGTTTTGCAATTTCTTCTTTTGTAGAATAGATTTGAAACCATTTTTGCCATTTTGCCACTCCTGCCATAAGTTTTTCGCCTTGTTCCATAGGAGAATATTCAAAATTTTCTCCTGAAAGTGTTTTTAATGCTTCATATGCTGCAGTGCGAACACTAGGATAAGGAGCAACAAGGCCTGCAATCATGAGTGACAAGTGTTTTTTATTGTTTGTTTGTGCTGCCAATTGCATTGCCATGGCTTTGACTTCTGGAGATTTGTCTAAGATAAGTTCATCGACTAAATCTATATTTTTATCTGTACGTGACATCCATGCAAAGACTGCTTCTTCTCGAACACGAGAATCGTCGTCTTTAAAAGCTGATTCTAATTGTTTTGTAGTTGTTTCGTCTTTTGCTAAAATTTGTAATGCATAGAAACGAACTACAGCATCTTTATGTGTGAATGCTTTGACAACAAGTTCATCTTTTGCTGTGTACCCAATTTTTCCCATTTGAGCTACAGCTGAACGGTGCAATTCATCATTTTCTGAATGAAGAGCTTCTTCAAAAATAGATTTGCTTTGTTCATTTCCTAAAATTGCTAGCAGTTCTAGAACTTTAACATTATAAAGATTTGTTGCATATAATTCAGATAAAAATTCGTTTGCCCAAGGTGTTTCTTTAAGTTTTCGAGCAAGATCTATAGGTACAAATTGTTGTCTTTCATTAGATACAAAATTCATGATTTCTGTACGGAAGGAAATCACCTTGTTAATGTCGTTTTGATTTTCTTTCCAATAGGCTAGAATATCTTCTTTAGTAGAAATTTTTTCTTTGGGGAGATAAGGCAATGCTTGAATTTTTTCTACAATATTATTATGAATGGTGGCAAGAGATTCATTTTCTAGTAAAGAAATGAGACCTGCCAAATCTGATAAATGAAGTTTTTCTGGTAATATTTGGCAAATTTTTTCCGCTAATTTTACATCTACATTGGCAATAGTAAGAAGAATACTATTTTTTTCTTTATCATTACTTTTACTCACAATGTCCGCTAATATGCTTAAAGAGGTGACGTCTGTCATATCTTCATATTTTGTAAATGTATGAGCAAAAACAGCAATTTCATCTGCATTCATATAAGAAAGAAGTTGAATTTGTGCTGTTAAATCTTCTTCAGCCATGTAATAGTAAGGAATTTCATGGATAAAAGGTTCTGTTTTTAATTCATAAAGATGTTTGTATGCAACTTTACGAAGTTCTACATTTTCATCTCGTGCTGCAAGCAATAAAATTTGAGTGTCTTTTAAGTAAGCTAAAGCTCCTAGAAGCTTTGCTTTATCTTCGTTTGTTTTAGCTTCTTGGTAAGCAATTTTCAAGTTCTCTACTGCAATGTTAGTGCCTTTGGATAAAACACTTAAAAGAGTTTGTCTTTCAAATTCATTTTTCACTTCTAAGTATTTTACAATAATAGCTTTACTTCCATCTTGTAATGTTTTCCAAGCTTTGCATTTTTCGATAAAAGCTACTTTATTTTCTGCAGTATCTATATCACCTTCTATAGATGTAATGTTTTTCAAAAAAGGTAAACAATGTACTGCTACTTTTTCTGAGTCCATCCAAGAAATAAGAGTGTCAATTTCATTTCTATCAATTTGTTTTTTGAAAACTTCCAAAAGCATATTTTTTTCTTCATCTGTTTTTGCTTTTGAAAAAATATTGTTCAATTTATTTTTAGCAAGAACAGCATCATATTTTAGAATCAATTCTAGATTACTTTTGACAAGAACATCAGATTTTACAAGTTCTTGTAAATAGATAGCTCGTTTTGTAGGATCTAATTCTAAAAGTTTTTCGGAAGCAATTTGTTTCCATTCATCATCTTTGCTTTTATCAACAGCATCTGCTAATACAAGTAGAGCATTTTCTTTATCTAACTCGATAAAAAGATCTATAGCTTCCTTTTTAACATTGCTTGCATGATCTTCTTGAAGTACTATCATTAAAATAGGCAAAATTTTATCTTTGGAAAAACCTTTACCTAAAGAAATAAGAGCTGCAAGGACATTGTCATCTTTTTCTTGACGGATTCTTTCATTCCATGTTGAAAAATTTGCATCTTTGACTTTACCTGAAATAAGTCCACACCAAGCAAGACGTAAAGAAACATTGTCTAACGTTCCCATTTTTTGGAATATAAGATCTATACTTTTTTCAAGTTTTTGAGCAAGAAGCAATTTTTTCACTGCTTCTGTATATACTTCTTCTTCATATGTACCAGAAAGAATAGATTCTAGAAAATTAAATTGACTTTCTGCATCTTTTCCTGATAAATTTTGGAGAAGAACCACTTGCAATTTGCTATCTTTTGTGGCTTGAAAAGCTTTGACCAATGCATCAGCTTTGGGTGCTACTTTTGTTACGCCTAAAAAAGCAATTTGTTGTTCACTATTGAGTAATGAAAAACTATCAGCTAATACTTTCCAAGATTGCAATTTCATCAAAGTTTCAAAAGCAATTTGAGATTCTTTTTTTCCAAGGTATTCTGCAACTAAAAGGTCGGAATGTTGAATGTTATATACTGCCAACATAGGCATAATCAAGACTGCTTTTGCAGGATCTTTCATATTTTCTTTGATCCATGCAATGGCTCCTTCTTCTTGTGCTACAGAAAGAAGAGAAGCTAAACGAATTCTTGTTTCTACATCATCTACAGTGACAAAAATATCTTTTAAAATAGTTTGGATATTTACATCTGTTTTTTTTCGTTGTAGAGTGACTAATGTTTGGAGAGCTTCTGAAGAATTTTCTTTATCTGTATAATAGACTTTTTTTAAGAAATTGATTACTTCATCACTTCTCCAATTGACGAACATTTTTAAGAGAGCTTTTTTTCGATAGGAAGACATTTTATTGTAAGCATCTATAAAATAAGGTGCTATAGATTCACCTGCATCTATAATTTTCGTTTGTACATTTGCAAGTTCTTCTTCAGATGCTCCCATGAATTCATTCAACAGAAGACGAGCATTCCACCATTGTTTCCAATTTCCAATGCCAGTAGCTCTTTCTAAAATATCGTCTTCTGGATTAAATCCTAAAGATCTCGCGTTAAAACTAAGAAGTTTTTGAAATACTTTATGACGAACTTCAACATTTTCATCCCAAAGTAAATCAATTAGTAGATTGGCATTGTCTTGATCGACTTTTTCTAACACAGAATCTAATGCAAAGTTACGAACATTAGCAACTGAAGAATAATGGGCAAAAAAAACTAACATTTCTAAATTGGAAATGTTATTCGCTGCTTGACAAAGTGCAAGAGCTAATTCTTCATTTGCATTTTTTTGTGCTTCTGTAGAAAAAGTAGCTAAACCTTTTGTAATTAAATCAGCGTTTTGGCTAGCTACTAAAGCACGTATCATAGTTGCTTGGACAGAAGTATCTAATTCATATCCTTCTTGCAAACGAGTTATGATTTCTTCAAAAATAGCAACATCACCAGCTGCCACTAGAGTTTCTACAGTCTCTTTTCTAACTTTTGCATCATGGTGATCTAATAAGGTGCGAATTTTTTCCAAATCATAAGCATTAGATTCTTCTGCAACAGGTTCATCTGCTTCGACTTCTTCTGTTACAGGTTCGTCTGCTTTGACTTCTTCTGTTACAAGTTCATCTGCTTTGACTTCTTCTGCAACAGGTTCATCTGCTTCGACTTCTTCTGTTACAGGTTCGTCTACTTTGACTTCTTCTGCCTGTTCTTCTATAGCAGGCGATTCTGTTTCGACTTCCTCAGCAACAGGTTCGTCTGTGGTTGTTTCCATTGCAGAATCTTCTGCAACAGGAATTTCTGGTGCTTCTTGTGCAAAACAAATAAGATTAAAAATAGCTAACAATATCATTAGCATAATGTTAAAATTCATAGGAATATGTAAGGCAAATATATGCCTATCTCCTTTCTCATTACAGTTCTTTTGTTAAGGGCAAAGACATATGTCTTGCTTATCTCTGAATAAATCAGAGACGGAGATAAGTTTAAATTTGTATGATTTTTCTTTTATGAAATTCTCAATAGATTCTATAAAAGAAAAAGATTTAGATTTTGATCTAAAT
>JAGOMP010000054.1 GCA_017993505.1 Planctomycetota bacterium | reverse complement strand
TTTGAATTTCTATAGGAATTTGTTGGAGATCTTTTTGATCGAGAAGTTGTTTTTGCAACGTTGGATTAAAATAAGTCCAGACATGTTTAGAAACATAGCTTCGTTTATCTTTATCACCTTCTTTCCAATCTGGCGATAATCTAATTTTTTCCATCAAACTGGGGAAATTTTTAAAATCTTGTAAAATAAAGAATTTCTGTTTTTGAATATTCTTATATTTTTTTTCTAGTTGAAATCTATTTTCTTGAACCTGTTGTGCCAATGTCAATTTTTCATACAAATCTTTGTCTAATTCTGTAGATTGCTTTATATACAATGCTTTATTATATTTTTCTAATAAAGTTTCCTTTTCTTCTGCAAGAACATCTACAATGTCTTGTTCTCGTAAAAGTAAGGAATAAAGATAGGAACTTGTATATAACTGCAATGTTTTTGTAGTATAATAAATTTCTGGTAATTTTGCATTTTGAATCATATTTAAAAGGAAATTTTTACTTTTTTCTTCCCATTCTAGATTAATAATATAAATATGGTATTTAGCTAGAATATCTGCCAATGCTTTTTGTACGTGTGGTTGATTACTAAATTGTTTTTCTAAAATAATTTCTGGAATTTGTGAGTCGAACATTTCACCTAAAGCTACTCCAATATTGTGACTTAATTCTGCATTTTCTTGATCTAAATTAGCAATCATTTCATTTTTTAAAGCATCATCTCGAAATTTTCCCAATACATAAGTAGCTGTAGCTTTTTCTTGAACATGATTAGATTTAAAAGAATCACGCACAATGTCTAAAAATAAAGAAATATAATTGCCACCTTCTGGACGTGTGCAATGTCCCCAAATAGCCATTAATTGCAAACATCGAATTCGTTTTTCCACATCATTTTTAGCATCTTTCATTTCCTCTAATAACTTTTCTGTGTATTCTGCTGCATATTCATTTAATTCTTTTGATTTTTGGTATTGACTCAAAATTTTTTGAGCAGTTTTAGCAATATTATCCACAATATCTTTTGATTTATCCCATAGTAATCCTACGATCTTTTTTGTTGCGTGATAATGCTGAAACATATCAATGACAAAAGTTACCATATCGGAATCTTTATGTTTGGACGCATTGATCAAAGTATCTATAGATTTTTCTATTATATATTCATTTTCTTTGATTTGAGGCGTATATTTATTGGCAAGGGCAAGAGCTTGCAATAATCGTTGTTGAAACGAATATTCCATAGCTTGATTGTATGCTTGTATAATATTAAATACTGCATCTATGCCTAAACGTCCTAATGCCTCTATAATGAAAGGTATAATAGTCTTGTTTTCTATTTTTAAGTGTTCGAGTAAAAATGGAATTTGAGATGCACTACGTACTTCATACATAGTAATAAAAGAAGCCACTTTTTGATTGTCGTTCATGGTAGGATATTTTTTTTGAATAGTTGATAAACAGGAAGTGCCTTCCTGAATAAATCCAAGAATAACAGCATTTGATTTTGGATTAAAATTAGTAGGATCAGAAGGAATTACAAATTCTTTTAAATCTTCAAAATTCTTTTCTTTTTGATATTGATCCATTTTATAAAATAAAAATATACCAAGAATTAAAATAGGAATGGCAGTCAAAAAGGGAAATATAGAAACATGCCTTTCATATTCTTTTTTTTCCTTTTTGATTTTACTTTTATATTTTTTCTTAAATTGCTTTACACTATCAGCGTTTTTTTCTTTCTTTTTTATTTTTTTGTCTTTATCTTGTTCTTTTCCAAGGACTTCTTTTTTTATTTTTATTTTTTCAATGACTTTCTGTTTATCTTTTCCCTTTATTTCTCCTTTACTTTTTTTCAAGACTTTCTTTTTAATTTTTTCAGGATCAAAGGATTTCTTTATTTCTTGTGCAGAGCCTTGTTTTTTAATTTTTTCAGAAACTTTCTTTGGAACACTTTGAGAATTCTCTTTTTTTACATTTTCTAACTTCTGCATAGCCATTTTTCTTTGTTGAGCCATTTGGTACGCTTGTCTTGAAAGTGGAGTTTCCTCAGCAAAATCTAATGGTGGTTGCTGTGGAATTTCCTCAGCAAAATCTAATGATGGTTGCTGTAGATTAGCATCTCCAAAGTTCACTTTATGTTGCAAGGGAAATGATTGATCTGCATGTTTTATTTCTGTGGTATTTAAAGGAGATGGTTGAGATATAGGATCAGATAGATCAAAAATAAGCTCATTATTATCTGAAAAATCAAGTTTGGAAGGAGAATCTGAGGAATGATAGTCATTTCTGTCAAGCATGTACACTTCCTTTCTATAAAAATTTACTCCCACCATGAGTGAGTCTTCCATGGGGGGAGTTTTTATGGTTGCTAAATTTTTCATTGACTTGATAAATTCGAGGAATAAGTACAAGACAAATTGTTTAGCGTGTTTTTGATGCTAATGAAGTGATTTCTTTAATCACATTAACAGAAAGTCCTAATGGAGCAGCAATTTCATTTGCTGTAACTTTACCTCGAATTTGCAAGTCTTTAAATGCTCTGGCTTGTTCGACAGGAGTTACATCCATTCTATGCATATTTTCTGCCAAGGCCAACATTTGTAGTCGATCTTCTTTTGTTACAAGTTCTACTATGCAAGGAACTGCATCAAAACCTGCAATTTTTGCTGCTTCTAGTCTTCGTCGACCAAAAACAAGTGAAAATTTTTTGGAACCTCGAATTTTTACGACTTTTAAAGGTTGTTGTATACCATACGTTTTTATGCTCGAAACTAAGGGTGATACATCGCCCACTGCTTCCCTCAGATAAGTAGGTGGAATTTCAATATCACAAATATTGATGCTTACCACCTCTAATGTGACTTCTGGTTCAATGGAGGTAGCCATAGGGCCTTCACCACGAAGTTTGGCAACGCGAGACGAAAAGCGACTTAGTGATTCAACATCGTTTTTGGCACTTGAACTTTCGGATCGTTTTTTTACCACTCTTCGTAAAAGATCCACTATGATACCCTCCCCATAATTTCTTGTGCTAAAGATTTATAATCTAAAGCTCCATAGCTGTCTGGTGCATAATCAAAAATCGGTTCGCCTAATCCTAATGATTCAGCAAGTTTAATATTTTGGCGAATTTTTGTTTGAAACATCAGGTCTGGATATTCTTCTTCCATCCATGTTAAAACTTCTGTACAAATTCTTGTATTATTGACCATACAAGCTAAAATACCTAATACAGCAAGATTACTATTAATATTTTCTTCTACAATTGTCTTAATAGTTCGCAATTGACTGATCAATGCAACGATACAGACAGAAGATGATGCATTAACAGGTATTAAAGCTGCATCAGACAAGGAAAGAGCTGTTGTTGTAAAATTACCTAATGTTGGAGGTAAATCAATAAAAATAAAATCAAATACAGAAGACATTGGGCGTAAAATATTGCCTAAAGGTTCTGTGAAATCTTCTGATCCATAAATAGCTAGATCATGTCGAGATGGCATAATACAAAGATCAGTATCATTATAGGAATACACAGCATCTTCTGGTGCGATTTCTCCTCCGAGTACTTCATGGATAGCATGAGTATTAGTGGAAAGAGGAGATATTCCAAATCCTAATGATGATGTTCCTTGGGGATCAAGGTCAACGACTAAAACTTTTTGTTTGCAGTGTTTTACTAGGGCTGCTGATAAGTTAACAGCAGTTTGGCTTTTACCAGTCCCTCCCTTTTCTATACAAACACTCACTATCAAAGGATGTCTCCTTTCCTTGTTAGAGTTGTGATTTATATCATATCTTTAAATTCATTGAAAATACTATTTGTTGTATTATAAATGACAACTCGAATAAGTCAATTAAAAATTTAAAAACTTACTAACTATCTTTTATATTTGTCATCATATTAGAAATATGTATTGTCATTTTTTTCTGATCCTCTAAATTTTGTGTTTGTTGGCGTATAGCATCTTGAATATCTGATAAAGAATAACGATGGGAAAAGTGAAAAAGTGTCAGAGAAGAAGCATGGACTTTTCTTGCTAATTGTATAGCTTGAGAAATATGTAAATGTTGATGCAAGTTAGCTAAAGCTTTATCAAAATCTAAATATTGACTTTCACAAAATAAAGAACAATGGGGCGGTAAAAAATCAATTAATTTTTGTTCTATAGTTGTATCCATATAAAAATCTGTAAGATACGCTACAGCAGATCCTTTTATTTTTTGAAGAAGTTTTTTTCGTACTTCTTGCAAACAATATATTTTTCCTTGTATTTCTATACATTCTTCATCTGGTATTGCAAAATTTTTTACATTTTGCAACCAAGAACCTGGCATCCATTTTTCTTCTTGCAAAATTTTTTTATTGACATGATAGCGATCTTTTTCTTGTACAAGATAGCCTGCACAAGAAATATGGTGTGGTAGAAGAATAGCGTGTACTTGACAAAAATCATTTTCATATAACATACTGGTAAAAGGAGTTGTGTCTAATATATGAGCATATTTAAATTGTTCCCTTGTATAACGAATTTGATGTTCCACATAGTCTTTTAGAATTTCATGTAAATAAAAAATTCCAGGTTGATCGTTTGTCAAATTCCAAGTAAATCCTTGCAAACGATGGGATAACACTTGATGTGCATCTTGTGGCCTCCATAAATGAATGGGTTTTTCTCTATTGTAATTATTGCGCAATAAAGTATCAAATCCAGCTATATGGTCTATATGAAAATGAGAAAAAAAAATATGATCTAATTGCTGAATCACTGTATTTTTTAAATCATGCAATACATTTTCTCCGCAATCAAATAAAAGATGAACGTTTTCTTGGCCAGTATCTACTCGCACATACAATGCTTGGTCATGGAATGTTTTTCCTAATAAATGACTTATAATGCTCAATCTTTTCCTTTCTTTTTTGTAAAATACTTCTCTTAAAAAATACTAAAATACCTTTTGTAAAATACTTCTCTTTCAAATACAGGATATAAAAAAACTTGACCTAAAATCATATTTCATTTATAATATTCATAATTATATACTATTTAATTAAAAATATAATATCATATTGTATACATCTATTAAACAAATTACTATTTTTATACAACGTATGTTCATTTAGGATCAAATTATGCTAACATGGTTAGAGCAACGATTACGATTAAAAGAATTTTTCACTCGACCTACCATTTTGCGTGGATTTGCTTTTTGGAGTTATCTCCCAGGCATTTTCTGCCTCATCTTATATCCTATTTATACTATTACAGGATTATGTTTAGCATCTAAGTATCAATTTAATACAACTCAACCACTACCTTATTTATTACAAACATTACATAGAGTCAGTGGAAATTTACTTCTTTTTTTCCTTTTTTGTTATATTTTACATTTATTTTTCTTAGGAATTTATCGAAAACCAGGGGAATTAATTTGGTTTTGCTCTTGGATTTTATTTGGTCTCCTTTCTTTATCCGTGATTACAGGATATATTATTGAAGGTGCCTTCCCTACACAAGAACAATTACAACAGATGCATATTCAAAAGAAAGATGCAAAATATACAGAAAACTTAGTTGCTGAAAAAACACGAATGTCCTTAGAAAAAATGCCCATCTTTGGTCGTGCTGTAATTCGACTTTTATCTTTAAATAGTCGAAATCCAAAAGATATTTTTCAAGCCTCATACATGTATCATACAAATATTTTACCATTATTGTTGTTATTCTTTTTTGGTCTATTTTTATGGCTCTTAGATCGTAGGAAAATTGCATTGCGATCAATGCGATAAAACAACAACATAACATTAGGAGTATAAACATGGGCCAAACACCCTACGCAGGAATGAGAATTGGACAATATCAACTGATTGAAAGAATATGGAAAGGCACATTTAGCGAATCTTGGCGTGGAAAAACAATCCAAGCTAAAGAAGTTATTGTGCAATTTATCCAACATCCCAATTTAGTAGCCTTGCTTGAGTCGTATCCTTTAAAACCACAAAACATTGCCACAGAATATACAGCAGAACTCATTTCTGTATATAGTCAACCATGTGCTTTAGTCTGGTCTTGCATACAAGGACGACGATTAGACATATATATTAAAAATTTAGGGAAAATTAAAGAAAGTATTTCTTTATATATTGCTCGAAAATTATTAGAAATCCTAGCAAATTTAGTTGCAGCAGGTAAGACACACGGTGCCCTTCGTTCTACTCGTGTGATCATCACTCCCAACAAGCAAGTTATGATCACCAATTACGGTTTAGGACAATTAGAGCAAATTTTAGTACATCAATTATATTTAGAAAAAAAACACTATGAAATCAAAAACGTTCTTCCTTATTTTGCTCAAGAAGTCTGGGAAGACGAAGTTTTTGAAGATCCTAAAAGTGATATTTACTCCGTAGGTATCATTTTATCTGAAATGTTGTTAGGAAAACTTGTTCCACACAATGAACTTCTCATTGCATTGCAAAATAATGGATATTCTCCCAGTATATGCAATATTATTCAAAAAGCTACTACAGACTTTGAAGAACGATATAACCATCCTCAAGAAATGTACCAAGATTTAAATAATCTACTCAGCCGTTCTGACCAAGTAGAAAAAATTTATGTAGCACCACCAAGGCCTAGTATCAATATTGCTCTAGAAGCCATCCCTGCAGACTCTGAAGAATATCGAATCTATCAAGCAGACGTAAGGTCAGCCCAACAAAGCATTGAAGCTGAAGTAGTTCTTGCTGAATCTGTAGAAATCTTACCAGAAGAACTCAGTGATTCTCGCATTGCAAGAGCTCCCAAACAAACAACAATTCCTATTCCTTTCATGACACAACGTCCTGATGAACTCAAACAAACAGCTAAATTCGATGCAAACAAAATCATGATTGCCACGATTGATAAAAAAATCCTAGATCCACTAGATCGAGAAAGTCTATGGCCTTGGAGTATTGCTAAATATGGAATTACTATTCTCCTTGGTCTTATCGTACTACTATTTAGTATTCTTGTACTTCCAGCCTCTGAAATCACATCTGTTTGGTTATTAGCACCTTTTCTAACATTGAGTCACTGGCAACCTATTTTGCAAGCATTAATGAACATTCTTTTTTTAGCAGGTTTCATTTTTATTTTCTTTCTTCCCATATATGATCCACAAGGCAAAGCAAAATATAGCAATGTTTTTCTTTTTATTTATGGATTGTACTTTTTGACATGGATTGCATTAGCTATTTGGGGACTATTCATATGAATCTAAGAACATTACTAGAAACATTAACTAGTAAACATCAATTATCTATACAAAATGATTTTTTTTCACAGGATGAACAAATAGCAAAACAACTTTATCAAACAAAAGAACAAGCTACTATTTTTACAAATACAGAATGTCCCCAATGGAAAGTTGCTGGTGGCATTTATTCTCAACGACAACATATTGCTCTAGGTATAGATGTACCAGAAAACAAACTCATTACAACATTAGCCCATGCATTTGAAAATCCAAGTAAAAACAATATAGAAGATCATCCTAAATGCCAAGAATGCATCATTCAAAACCCAGATTTAAATGATTTTCCCATTACAAAATATTTACCACAAGATGGTGGACGCTACATTACATCTGGCGTCATGATTATATGCGATAAAAAATTTGGACTCAATGCATGCTACCATCGTCTCATGCAAATCAACCACAACCAATTTACTATGCGTATGGTAGAAGGACGACATACACACCAAGCTTATTTAAAAAACAACAATAAACTAGAAGCTGCTGTTTGCATTGGAAATAGTGCTGCTATTATGTTAGCTGCTTCTATGCCAGCACCAGACAATATCTTTGAACTAGAAATTGCCAACACATTGGAAACTACAAACCTTGCAAAATGCATTACCAACGACTTACTTGTACCAGCAGATTCAGAAGTTATCCTAGAAGGTCATATTTTACCAACACAAACAACTGAAGGACCTTTTGTCGACTTAACGGGAACATATGATTTGATTCGTCAACAACCTATTTTTCAAGTCGAATGCATCACGCATAGACAAAACCCTATATGGCAAATTCTTCTTCCAGGGAAACAAGAACATAAACTTCTTATGGGCATGCCTAAAGAACCTGTTCTCTATAGTCAACTCAATAAAGAAATAGAATGCACTGACATAGTTCTCACTCTCGGAGGTGGTTGTTGGCTTCATGCAGCCATTCAAATCAATAAACACAATGAAGACGATGCTAAAAAAGCTATTCAAATCGCATTTTCCGTCCATAAATCTTTAAAACACATTATTGTTGTAGATACAGACATCGATATCCACAATCCTTTAGAACTAGAATGGGCAATGGCAACAAGATTTCAAGCTAGCCGTGACATCGTTATTTTACAAGATCAACCTTCTAGTTCCCTAGATCCTAGTGCACGCCATGTGCCTAACCAAAAATCAAAAACAGACAAACTAGGATTCGATGCCACGATTCCATGGAACGAAAATAAAATTAAATTCATATCTATCATTTAAATATTAAAATAATATTATATAATCATGAAAACAAGTGATGCAACTATCATCACTTGTTTTCTTATTTCTCCTATAAAATTTTCATTTTATGAAAAAAAATCAATTCCATATCATCAAGGAAATAAAGTTGAAAAAATATATTCTACTCCTGTTTCTTATCCTATCTTGTATACAAGCACAAAGCATTCAAGAATTTTTACAACAAAACCAAAATCAAGAAAAACAAATACAACCGTTTGTAAAGCTTTCCTCTACATTAGAAAATTATCAAAAAATAAAAAATACATTAGCAACATATCCAGAAAACATATACTTACATCATAAAATAAATAACATTGCTTATGAAATTCAGCAAAAACAAGATTTACAGAAACATTACTTACAAACTATTCGAAAATATAATATCGAACAAAAACAAATACTGATATTAGCACAAGAATACTTTTTAGGTCACTTTTACCATGTAGATTACAACAAAAATAAAGACAAAACATCTGCGTGGCTTGCTCTATATCACTATGACAAAGCATTGCAATACAACAATAATTTTTTACCAGCTTGGACACAACTTCACGCATTGCTACAAAATACCAATAACTACAATATACTTTTATTATGTAAACACAATATATTTTCTATTATCAATAATACAACGATCAATCCAACTTATTTTCGAGTACAATGGAATAAACTTATTTTTCAAGAGCCACCGAGTCCCACTCCTTTTATCAGTACTCCCGATGAACCTTGGATCCAACAACTAAAAAAAATCTTACAACACTTTCCCTATACACAAAATATTCCTACGATCACAAAAATATTACATTGGTACTTGGAAAAAGGAAAAACAACAAATAATAAAAATTACTTTCAAAAAGGATTGCAATATATACAAGAAATATTGCAACAACATTATCAAACACAACCTCAAAATATAAAGCAAGAAATAATTTGGCACCAATACCTTGCACAATTTGCATTTCATTTAGAATACTATCCTCTTGTCCAAGAAGAAAATATTTGGAGCCAAATCCATGAAACAAATTAGTTGCTTGTAATTTGTTGTTAGATTGTTTAAAAATTTCCTATGATTTTACTCAAAAACATCACATAAAAAAATAATTTCATGATTTTACTCAAAAACATCACATAAAAAAATAATTTCATGATTTTACTCAAAAACATCACATAAAAAAATAATTTCATGATTTCATACAACTCACACGGCAAACTAAGTTATGGAAGGAAACATGGAAACGAGTAAATCTCGTCAGTTAGCTGAACTATGTTAGAAAACATACAGTTTAATGATCAAAAAAATGCTCTATATACATAAAAAAACAAAGTTATAGTTAGTATAACTTTGTTTTTTTTATGATATGTCACATCTTAAAATAGGATTATGGAATATAATATTAAGTACCCTCTTGTAGAATTTTTTGGACAAGGATTTGTATATCTTCATCTTTATCTTGTAAAAGAGGCGTTAAGAGTTGTTTTTTGTCAGCTGTTTTATCATGATATATCTGAAGGATAGTGTATATTCGTACGTATGTGTCTGGATTTTTTAAGTTTGTTTTGTACTGCGTTGTTATGTCTAAAGTTGTATTTGTTTTTGATTCGATGTCTGTCAATATATTTTCTTGTTTATTTATTTCTGTGATTGCGTTACTTTCTGTATTCTTTTGTATGCTTAATTGATTTGTAGTAGGAAGCCTATCTTGTATATCTATTTTATTGTTCGTAATCTGGGTTTGGAGTTGTAATATTATTTGTTGTAATTGTTGTATTGTAGTATTTTGTGTTTGTATTGTGTTGTTTAATTCTTGAATTGTATTGTTTTGTTGTTGTATTTGTTGTTCTAGTTGATCAAATTTTTTTCCTAGAAAATCTTCTAGGATGAGCCATCGTTCATTTTGTTGTGCAAATATTACAGTAGATGCAAACAGTAGGACAATGAGTACGTTAATTTTCATGATTGCCTCTTGATTTTTTTTCAAATAAAGATATGCCGTCAAAATTTTGTTGCTGTATTTCTTTAGGTGTGTATTGGAGTAAATGCAATAGAGTCGGTACAATGTCATATATAGTAGGATGTTCGTGTACAATTTTTTGGTTTGTGAGTAAAATTCCTGGTACGAGTATAGAATCACAGAGATGATCTCCAGACCATTTTTTTGTATTGTCTTCTATATTGTGCGGAGGACATGCACCAAGTGCTGTTTGCCAAGAAGCACGGTAGCCATGTTGGAATCCTACATATAAATCAGGTGCTACGTGCTGGTATTTTCCTTGGAATATTTCTTTCCCCTTGTATATATTATTAAATATAGATTGGTTGTTTTGTGGATCTTTCCATTGTTGCAAAAGTTGCATGAGTTCTTGTAATATTTCTTCCTCTTCTTCTTGTAAAACAATGCCTTGTTTTTCTCTATTTTGTTTATTTAAATAAATAGATCCAAATCCACAAGCATAAGCTTTTGTTCGTGACCAGTCTATATCTTGAAAAAGTTCTTTCCCTTCTGTGGCATATGGATTTTTAAGTTGTAAATATCCTTGTTCTCTAAGCCATGTATTTATATGCACTGCTCGTCGAAAATGAGTGAAGCCATGATCTGATAAAACAATCAATACATCTTCTGTAGATAATATCGGTAGAACATCCGCAATAATTTCATCCATTTTTATGTACCATTGTTCAATGATATTATCTGCGTTAGGTGTATATAGAAGACTTTCTTTATCTCTATATCGCCAAAACATATGTTGAATAATATCAGGTGCTTCGTAGTAGCAGAAAAATACACCATTAGAAAATGTTTTCAATTCATGGTTCATAAGTTTTCGTCGATCATCATGAATTTTTTGAACTTGTTCTAAAAAATGATGTTCTGGCAATTTATTTTCATTGACTGCCCATGTATCCATAGGCATCCCTTGTGTATGAAATAGCCCCAATGTTTCTGCAATTTCCTTGCTATATGTTTTAGGATAACTAATAGGAAAGTAGGGTTGTCGTGGATCCATTTGTATTGGTTCAGCATAGATTTTTAAATGCGGTTCTATTTCTAATAATAAAAATCGAACAATTCCGCATGATTTATTCCACCAACCTAGAGGAAATGTAACAGCATGGTAATCACTCCATACGTTTTGTTGAAGTTGTATTGTAGAATCAGGAAATGTGAGTTGCACTGTATTGTGTGTTTGTATTTTGACAGAAAAGTGAATGACTACACTTTCTGTATTGCCTTGGAATGTAGTAATTTTAGGCCCATGTAATGGAAATACCATGGTTGGTTTTTTATCTGTATAAAAAATTTGACCGCCTACTTGTTTATGCTTTTCTGTTTTATCTGTTGTATAAAAAGAAAATGTCCCTTGCGTTCCTATAATATCGGGAACACCCATCCCAGATAACATTTTTCCGTGTACTTGGGTCGGTGGAAATGTATCAGGACAACCTAAAATAATAGTATGGACATTTTTATCAGTAGTGTAGTCCCAGAAGCATTTTTCTTGTATAGGAGAAATAGGCTTTCCATTTTGAAATTTTGTTAATGTGAGACTAAGTTTATATGTATGGGGATCTCGAGTGATAAAATCATACACTCCGTTTTTGCCTGGATTTTTCCCAGTAGCAAAGGCTGCCCAAGCAACAGGAGATTGCGAGGGATTGCTCGTTGTAAGTTTTTTGTATGTGCCTTGTTCTGCTAATTTGCTAAAATGGGGAAGTTTGTTTTGGTCTAAAAGAGATTGTAAAATTTCTGGACTTAGTCCATCTAATCCTAAAATAATGATTTTTTTTGTTATAGGATTTATTTTTTTAGGTGAACAGAAAAACATAACTATACCTAAACTCAGTAAAAAGAATAAAAATAAACAATAATATTTATATTTTTTCAAAAAATTTAAAATTTTTTTTGCAAAAAATGCAAAACTTCCTCCAATAAAAAGCAATACTACCCAAATCCAACCACCTACAGAAAGAATAGCAATGCCTGTGGTGGGGTCAATATAGATAAACATGAATTTTCCCTAATAAAATCACTATAGTTAGATAAAAAATAAATAGGAGTACAATATTTTAAACATCTATCTTAAATTTTTGCACTTTATAACGAATAGAACGAAAGGAAATATTTAAAAGTTTTGCTGCATTTGTTAAATTTCCTTGTGTTTGCTTTAACGCTTGTTGTATATAGTATTTTTCGATTTCTTCTAATTTTTTTTCTAAAGAAAAATTTGTGGAAAGGGGGTCTAATGAAGAATAAAGATGTGTTTCTGGAATACTTTGTTCAATATCTTCTTTTTGAATGACGTTATGTTCTGTAAGTATAATGGCTCGTTGTATAGCATTAGAAAGTTCTCGAATATTTCCTGGCCAGTGGTAAGATGTAAGTTTTTGCATGGCTTGTTCTGTAAAATTTTTAATATATTTGTGCATTCGATTAGAATATATTGATAGAAAATGGCCAGCCAATAAAGGAATATCTTCTTTTCGTTCTCGCAAAGGAGGAAGATGAATAGGAATAACATTAAGACGATAATATAAGTCTTCTCGAAATTCTCCTTTTTCAATTTGTTGTTCTAAATTTTGATTTGTGGCAGCAATGAATCGTACATCTGCATGCTTAGGCGTATTGCTTCCAACAGGTATGAATTCTCGATATTCTAAGACACGAAGCAGTTTAACTTGGGTAGTGGGAGGCATTTCTGCAATTTCATCAAAGAAGATAGTCCCATTGTTTGCTGTTTCTATCAGTCCTTGTTTGTCTGCAATGGCATTTGTGAATGCACCTTTTACATGTCCGAAAAGTTCAGACTCTATGAGACTTTCTGTAATAGCACCACAATTTACAGGAATGAATGTGTTTTGTGCTCGTAAAGAACTAATATGAATAGCTCTAGCTACAAGTTCTTTACCTGTTCCACTTTCACCGTGGATCAAAACAGTGGAATCTGTAGGTGCAGCACGTCGTATAATATCTTGTATGTTCTGTATGCTTAGACTGTTTCCTATAATGTTTTGTATCTTGCCAGGAGTTTTCAATATATCTTGAATTTGTTTATATTTTAATGCTCGGCTAATTGTATCTCGAAAATTTTTATTGTCAAAAGGTTTGCGAATATAATCAAATGCACCCACTCTCATAGCTTCTACTGCAATTTGCCAATCTAATAATGCAGTGATAACAATTACCATTGTTTGCGGACATTGCTGTTTTATTTGTGATAATAATACAATTCCATCAGCATCCGGCAACTTCATATCTTGAATAATTAAATCATATTGTTGTTGTTCTAATAATTGATGTGTTTGTTGTGCATTTTCTGCTGTTGTAATTTGATAATTTTCTGTACGCAATATAAAAGGAATGAGTTGTCGCATACTAGCTTCATCATCAATCACTAAAATTTTGGCAGTCATAACTTGTTCTTTCTGAATAAATAAATTTATGATACTGGTAACCAAATAGAAAAAGTTGTGCCATTTGTTTCTGAAACAATGTCATAATAAGCATGGTGCGTATCTAATATTTTCGCAACTAATGCCAGCCCCATGCCAGTTCCTTGTTGTTTCGTAGTATAAAAAGGAGAAAATAATTTTTCTTTGTTGTCTACATAAAAACCATTGCCATTGTCTTGTATTTGAATATGAACATATTTTTTAAGACGTTCTTGTATAGTGAATTTTCTTGTATCGGGCATATGTGTTTCTAATGTGCATTGATGTGCTGAAATAGACAATTGGAGCATTTCCTTAGTAGATTCAATAGCATTAATGGCTACATTGTATAAAACTTGGCGAAGTTGTTCAGGATCTGCTTGTGCGTATAAATCAGGTTCGATTTCTTGTTGTATATTAGTTTGTTGCATGTCCGAACGTTTTTGTAAGTAAAACGTGAATTCTTTTAAATGTTCGCTAATATTTAAAATACGAATACTAGGTTGTTTATGACGAGAAAAATTCAAAAACTCCTTAATAATCTTTTCAATTCGATCTGATTCTTTAATAGTAATGTCTAACAGCGAATATTGCATGTCTTGGGAAGTATAAAATGTTTGCAATTCTTGGCTAGCTCCTCGAATGCAGGCAAGAGGATTTCGTATTTCATGAGCAATCATAGCAGCAATTTCTGAAATAGTTTGAAATTGTTTTGTCTTTAACATTTCTTCTTGAATACGTTTTTGATCAGAAATATCTTGTATAATTAAAATATGATATTCTAATTTTTTTTTCGTAAAAAAAGGTGTCAATTGAATTTCAATAGGAATGATTCCATTTTCTTGTTGAATTTCTGTTTTATAATGTTGAGGTTGTTTCATAGAAATAGTCCGAATGATTTCTTTATGATAATCAGGGTGGAGTTGATTTAATAAAGGTTGATTGGGACGAGGTGATATTTGTAATAAATTTTATGCTGCCTTATTGATGTAAATAAGAAGTTGTTTTTTATCTAGCACAATGACTGCATCAGATAAATTTTCCAAAATTTCTTGGTGCAAGGAATGTTGTGTTATATTGTATCGACTATAGCGAGAAATAAAAAAAGCAACAAGATAAAATCCAGCACATTGTGCAAATAAATAAGCTTTATAAAACGATACATTTTTTTCACTAATAGCATCATAGAGCTGTCTAGGAATAAAAGGAAGATAAATTTGACCTATGGATGCCATAAAATATAAGGCAGTAACAAGAGAAATCCCAATACTTGCAAACGAAGCATATAAATAGCTAATATTTGGGTTTATTAATAATGCTGCTGAAAAAATAGTCGCAAAATATAAAGTGATAAATAAAGATAGCGTTCCACCAGTTAAATAAATCAAAATAGTTTCTGCTATAATATCTAGAGTAATTTGAAAAATAATAAATTGTTTGGAATATCTATGAATATAATGACTCAAAATTAAATACAAAATATTTATAATAAACATCACCAATAAAAAAAATCCTTCTAACGTTTCCAATAAAGCTACAATATCAGGGAATCGAATTTTTTGCATGAGAAGCGTAATGCCACATGCTATAATTAAAAGAAAACGTGCTAAAATTAATACAAAAATTTGATGATTTTGTTTTGATGTTTCCATAATAATTTATAAATAAAAAATTTCTAATTTTGATTTCATTCTATAATTTATTCTATAACGTTCTTATTATTTTAGCAAAAACAAATAAAAATACAATAAAAACCATTTGAAATAATTAAAAGCCTTATGATAAAAAATAGATATGAAAATGTTTGACAAACAAATAAAAATGCAATAAAAAAACAGACCAAATAATTAGATGCCTTATAATAAAAAATAGATATGAAAGTTTTTGACAAATAGAAAAAAACATTTAAAATAGAACAAAAGAATTGTCATAACATTTCTTAGAAAAGTATTCAGTAAAGTAATAGAATACAAAACAAATAATGGTATCTTCTTAATACAAAGGTAATATACATGACGAGTGTACCTCTCCTAGATTTAAAATTACAATATAAAAATATCCAAGAAGAAATAGAAAACGCTGTTCTAACAGTGATGCGCAATCAAACTTGCGTTTTAGGTCAAACTGTAAAAGAATTTGAAAATGCTTGTTCAGAATATTGTGGTGTACAATATTCTATCGGAGTCAGCTCAGGCACAGATGCACTTTTAATGGCATTGATGGCAATAGATATTCAACCTGAGGATGAAGTGATCACCACACCTTATTCTTTTTTTGCAACTGCTGGATCTATTTATCGAATGGGTGCAAAAGCAGTGTTTGTGGATATCCAACCAGATACATATAATATCAATTACAAAAACATTGAGGCAGCCATCACTTCGAAAACAAAAGCCATCATCCCCGTTCATCTCTATGGACAATGCGTAGACATGGATGAAATCAATGACATTGCTCAAAAGCACAATCTCATAGTCATTGAAGATGCAGCACAAGCCATTGGTTCAGAATATAAAGGAAAACGTGCCGGTAATTTAGGACATATTGGTTGCTTTAGTTTCTATCCTTCTAAAAATTTAGGTGGTCTTGGTGATGGTGGATTGATCACTACAAACGATCCTGATCTATATGAAAAACTTCTGAAACTACGAAATCACGGATGTAGTCAAGTATATTACCATGAAATCGTGGGTGGAAATTTCCGTTTAGATGCCATCCAAGCAGCAGCTCTTCACGTCAAACTCCAATATTTAGAAAATTGGCATAAGGGCAGAATACAAAATGCAGAAGACTATCGTAAACTTTTTGCAGAAAAAAACTTGCAAGACAAAGTCATCTGTCCTTCTGTCCAAGAACAGAGACGACATATTTACAATCAATTTGTCATTAAAGTTCAAGATAGAGATAAGTTACGTGCATATTTAAGCGAAAAACAAATCAGCACTGCCATTTATTATCCACTTCCTTTACATCTACAACCCTGCTTTACATGTTGGGGAAAACCAAGTTTACCTATTAGCGAAGATGCTGCCAAGACAACATTAGCACTCCCTATTTATCCAGAACTCACCATGGAACAAAAACAATCTGTGGTAGAAGGCATCTGGCAATTTTACAACAAGTAATCAAATAATTAAAAATTAAGGTTGAATGGTCTGTTTACCATTCAACCTATTGTAAAGGGTTAGCAATGTCACGTACAAGAAAACAAGGTCTAATTCATTGTTCTAAATGCGGATACGAAGTTTCCAAAGCTGCACGTGTTTGTCCACAATGTGGAGACCCTATAGGAATTGTAGGACGATTCATAGAAGGAAAATACATGCTTTTATTGTCTACTGTTCTTGGATTGCTTGGTTTTTTAGGCTTTCAAGGCTTTAATCTTTTTGGAGACAACGTACAGCCACCAATTGTATACCAAATCACTACAACTCCAAACGCCATTTCTATTCCCATACAACAACATAATGCTACAACACAATCTAATACTACAACACAATCTAACACTACAACACAACAAATCACTAAAACACAATCTAATGCCTCTACGAATAGAGAAGCATTTCATAAAAAATACATGAAAGAACTTCAAAAAGCAAAATCGTATTGCCTGCGAGGTGGCTTATTTTACAATAAAAAAGCAGAAAAAATATGGAATGATATCCGAAATCAAATACAAGGCAATGAAGAACTCGAAAAAATACTAGACAACTACATAGAGCAATGTGAACAAGAAAAAAAAGAAAAAGAAGAAAAAGAAAATCAAAGAAAAAAAGATAAAATACACTCACTTTATCAAAATAAATAAAAACCAATCAGGGGAAACATCACGTTTTAAAAGGCATAGTGCTAGCTATGCCTTTTTAAATAGAAAGGTAGATTATGTTTTTTAAACAAAAGAAAAACCTCATAAAATGTTCCAAGTGCGGACATCAAATATCAAAAGCAGCACGAAGTTGTCCCAATTGCGGAGACCCAGTGGGCGTGATGGGATTTCTAGTAGAAAGCAAAATTACACTACTAATTACAGGCGTGCTTAGTATTTTAGGAGTAAATGGAATTTATTTCTTTACCTCAGACGACTCATCATCGGAGAATTTAATATTAAATTCTCCTACACAATCCACTATCGAAGCAACAATGCAAGAAAATACAAACATAAACCAACATCCCCAAACATCAGAAAATAACAATCCATTCCAAGGCTTTTACAAATCCAACCAAGTAGCAACACAAACTCTTGCCCAAAACTGTAAAATTTGTCAAGGCACAGGATTCAAAACATGTTCCAAATGCAAAGATAGTGGCAAACCAGGATATATAGGAATATGTAGCGATTGCAATGGAACTGGAAAATGCAAAAAATGTGAAGGCACAGGCACTGTCATAAAAAAACGTGATTTTTGGAGTACACATAATAATTGGAATACAAGTAACAGCAATCAACATATCAATATAAAAAAAATCCCAGATTTAGAAAAATGCCCTGCATGCAAAGGCAAAAAAAAATGTCCACATTGTAATGGAACTGGCTGGGAAAAATGTCGCAATTGCAATCAAGGCAAAGTTACATGCTATCATAACTAACAAAGGTGAATATACAAGAACTATCTTAATATACACGATTTTTTGGAACTGGCTTAGGAAAATGTCACAATTGCAGTCAAGGCAAAATGACATGCTATCATAAAGGCAAAATGACATGCTATCATAACTAATAGAGGGTGTATAGTATATACAAAAACTATCTTAATATACACAATTTTTGACAAAACATAATTATTGGAATACAGATAACATCAATAATTATATACATATTGACAAAACCCTAATTTTAGAAACATGCCCTTCGCAATACAAAAAAAATATCTAAATTATAATAAAACGAGCCAAGAAAAATATAACAATTGCAATCAGGGAAAAGTTGCATGCTATCATAACTAACAAAGGGAAACAAAATGGCATCAGATAATATCATTACCTCACTTCCCAATTTACAAACAGGAGAAATTGTAGATAACAAATATCAAATCCAAGCACCTATTGGAAAAGGTGGAATGAGTGTCCTATATTTAGCCACTAGCATACAGTCGCAACGCGAATTTGTTATAAAATTTCTTTTACCAAAAAGACAATCCACATTATCCATAACAGGCATCAAGCGTTTTCAACAAGAAATACAAATATGTGCTAAACTACGTCATCCCAATATTATTCGCATATACAATTGTGGTGTTTATAGAAACTGTCCTTATATCATCATGAAATACATACAAGGTACTACAATTACCAATTACTACCAAGAACAACATACCACAGATTGGAAACACCAAGCAACAACAATCAAAAAAGTCGCCCAAGGATTGCATTACATACACAAAAAAAATATCATACATCGAGATATAAAACCTTCCAATATTCTTATGCAAAAGAACGAAGAACCCATTATCATTGACTTTGGAATTGCTAAGGACATAGACAACGAAGACTGGAATTTAACAAAAAAAGGGGAAATTTTGGGTACTGTTCAATACATGTCCGTAGAACAAATAGAATGCAATCAAGAACTCATTGGCCCTAGAACAGATATATACTCTCTAGGGCTTGTTTTATTTGAAATTGCAACAAAAAAAGCTGCCTATTCCAACAACCTTGTGCAAGCACTTCAAGAAAAAATTCTAAATAAATGTCCCTATACACCTAGAAGCATCAACCCAGACATACCTATCATATTAGAAAACATCATCTTAAAAGCCATTCAAAAAGATCCTAAAAATAGATATAAAACAGCACAAGAATTTAGCCAAGCACTCGATGATTTTATTAACGATAAAATTACACTACCATTATTCTATAAACTCCCCTCATTCATCAAAATACCATTATCAAAAATTTCATCATTCTTTAATTTTATTAACGACAAAATAAAAAAAACACACTTCTCTAAAATTCCATCATCATGCAAGAAATTTCTCCCACAAAAATTTACAAAACTTCCTAGTAAGGAAAATATTTTAAATACTCTTCAATCTTTTCATAAAAAACTTTTAAATACTCTTCAATCTTTTCATAAAAAACTTTTAAATACTCTTCAATCTTTTCATAAAAAATAATTTTCTCAACTAAAAAATCTTATCCATCATTAACTACTCCTATCAACTCCTCTGGACGCTCACTTACTCTTGCTCTGGGGAGGCAATTTTGCTCTGGGGAGCAAAGCGTGCTAATTTGCTCTGGGGAAACAATCTTGCTCTGGGGGAGCAACACGTGCTAATTTGCTCTGGGGAAACAATCTTGCTCTGGGGAGCAACACGTGAATTTGCTCTGGGGAGGCAAAATTGCTCTGGGGAGTGTCAGTTACTCTGAAACTCAAAATGAAACTCAAAATGAAATGAAATGCGTCGAAATGCGTTAGATTACGTCGAAATGCATGGTTTCCTTTGCTCTGGGCAGAAACGCATGCTGGGGAGAAACGCATGCTAATTTGCTCTGGGGAAACAATCTTGCTCAATCTTGCTCTGGGGAGGTAATATTGCTCTGGGGAGCAACGCGTGCTAATTTGCTCTGGGGAAAAGAAGAAATTTGGCAAAAAAGGAGAGATTTTAGCAAATTTTTGAAAAAATGGGAGAGATTTTGGAAAAATTAGAGGGAATTTCAAGAGATTTTGTAGTGAAAAAAAGCGATTTTAAAGGCAATAGGAAGAATTTTCTGGTGAGAAAAAAAATTGGTGATTTTTCAAAAAAATTTTGATGGAAAATTGATTAAAAATAATGCTTATATTTTATATAAGTTATTGCAATTTAATATGTTATAATGATTATTCTTAGTGTTTTCAAGTTTTTATGTGTGGACATACTATCTC
>JAGOMP010000053.1 GCA_017993505.1 Planctomycetota bacterium | reverse complement strand
ATTATAAATATATTTTAATTTTTTTAAAAAAAATTAAAATATATAATGTTATTAAATGTATATTTTAAAAAAGGAGTTGAAGTTGAATAAAAAACAGCGTACTATTAAACAAGACGTAAGTTTTTCGGGCATAGGGCTACATAGTGGTCGAACAGTGCAGGTGACAGTTCATCCTTCTGTAGAAAATACAGGGATTGTGTTTCGACGTGTTAATTTACCGAATCAACCTATTATTCCTGCTACGATTATGAATCGATATGAGCGGATGCGTTGTACAGGTTTAGCAGTAGGGGCTTCAGATGTATTTACAGTAGAGCATTTCTTAGCAGCTTGTACAGCATTGAAATTAGATAACTTGATGGTAGATATTGATTGGGCAGAATTCCCTGGGATGGATGGAAGTGCATTGCCTTTTTTTGAAAAATTGCAAAGTGCAGGAATTGAAGAACAGGATGCAGAAGCAAAAATTTTGACTGTGGAAAAGCCTTTTGTTTTGGAAGAAAAGAATGCTAAAATTGAAGTTTTCCCCAGTCCAGGACAGTTGCATTTAGAATATTATTTAGATTATCATGTAAGTTATATTCCGCAACAACATGTGGATGTTATTATTACGGAAGAAACTTTTGAAAAAGAAATTGCTGGTGCAAGAACTTTTGCTTTAAAATCTGAAGTAGATGCAGTGTTGAATATGGGATTAGGCAAGGGTGCCAATGACCAAAATACATTAGTTATTTGTGAAGATGGTTTGCCATATAATAATACATTGCGTTTTTCTGACGAATATGCACGACATAAGTTATTAGATTTATTAGGTGACATTTCTTTAGTTGGTTGTCGTATAGAAGGACATTTTATTGGTTATGGCTCTGGTCATAGTCTCAATGGAAAGTTGACGCGCCAATTATTGGCATTACAATAAATAAAATTTGAATCCGTTGCTAATGAATCACTATAGCATTATTTAATACTTGTAGCTAATTATTTTATCTATGTATTAGCTACAGATTTTTTTTAGCATTGCTTAAAAAGAGTTGCTAGTTGTTTTATTTATATATTAGCTATGGATTTTTTTAACATTGTTTAATACTTGTAGCTAATTATTTTATTTATATATTAGTTGCATTTTTTTAACATTGTTTAATACTTGTAGCTAATTATTTTATTTATATATTAGTTGCATTTTTTTAGAATTATTGAAATTGTAGTAGGTTTTGTGCTATGGTGATTGCTTCTTGCATAGAAATAGAGCTTGCTATATTATGCCCAGCAATATCCATGGCTGTCCCATGATCTACAGAGGTTCGTATAAAAGGGAGTCCTAGAGTAACGCTGACTGTTTTTTCAAAATTGTATGTTTTGCAGGCAATGTGTCCTTGGTCATGGTATAAAGAAAGTATAGCATCATATTTACCTTGGAGACCTTGGTAAAAAACTGAATCTGCAGGGATAGGTCCTTGGATATGGATATTTTTTTGTTGTAGTTTTGCAATTGCTGGTTGTAAAATAGATGTTTCTTCTGTTCCGAATAGCCCATCATCAGAAGCATGTGGATTTAAAGCAGCCATTGCTAGTTTTGGTTGTTGAAATCCGATTTTTTTTAATTCTCTGTCTATTTGTTCACATATAGAAACAAGTGAGTCGATATTTAAACTAAAAATGGCTTGTTGTAGGGATTGATGTCGTGTATAAAAAAATACTCGTAATTTATCTACTACAAACATAGTCAATGTATTGTTCACATTTGTTAATGTTTGTAAAATTTCCGTATGCCCGAGTTCTTTGATGTTGGCCATTTGTAAGGCAACTTTATGGATGGGAGCTGTGACTATAGCAGTAGGGTGATACTCTAGAGCGAGTTTTGTTGCCATTTGGATGTATTCCCACGCAGCTTTTCCATAGTTTGCATTGATTTTTCCTGCTTTGTATGTTTGTATATCTATATTGTCGATATCCCAAATATAGATTTTATTTTTTGGTAAAAGTATGTTGGGAAGATTTTGAATCGTTTGAAAAGAGCAAGAAATGCCACAAAATTGGGCAGTTTTTCGTAATACAGATAAAGACCCTATAATGATGATATTGTTTTGGCTATTTGCAAATTTCGGAAGTGTTTTTAATATAATTTCAGGACCAATGCCTGCAGGGTCTCCTAATGTTATTAAAATCAATGGTATTTTCATTGTATTTCCGTTTAAAAAAAGTAATTTGAAATGAATATTAAAATTGTATATATTTTTTTATAAAAGACAAGATGAAAAGGATGAAAAATGTCTGAAAATTATATTGTGATTAATTCTATGATTGCTATTCCTTGGAATGAAATAGAATTGACTTTTGCTCGATCTGGTGGTCCTGGTGGGCAGAATGTCAATAAAGTCAATAGTAAAGTTTTTTTATGTTGGAACACAAATTTGAATACAAGCATAGACCCTTTAGTATTAGAAAAAATAAAGCAACGTGCAAAAACTTATTTAACAGAAGAGGACGAAATTGTCATTTATTCTACGAAGTTTCGAGACCAAAAGAAAAATATAGAGGATTGTGTAGAAAAATTTAAAAAAATATTGCAGGATTGTTTAATTCCTAAAAAGAAACGAATAAAAACGAAAATTCCAAAATCTGTTCATGAGCGTAGATTGAAAAATAAAAAAAAACAGTCAAAGAAAAAGTTGTTACGACAAAAAAAATTTGATCTAGAATAAAAAGATATGAGATATATAAAATATAACTGCTGTTTTTTTGTTTTTTTGTAAGCGGTTGATATTTTTAAAAAATAAAGTATACTTATAAAGTATGTGTTCATAGGAAGTAAATCAAAGAAAGTACATAGAGGAAGTACTGTATGCTTTTTTTGTTGCGACTTATTTGGAAATTGTTTTATGGTTGTGTATCGTGTCCTTTTATGTTCTTGAACTGGTTGTGGCAAAAGCATATTGCAAAAAAACAGCAACAAAATTATGAAAGGAAATACTGTATGCTTTTTTTGTTGCGACTTATTTGGAAATTGTTTTATGGTTGTGTATCGTGTCCTTTTATGTTTTTGAACTGGTTGTGGCAAAAGCATATTGCAAAAAAACAGCGACAAAATTATGAATTGTTGGGAATATATATTTCATATTTTCAGAATAAGCCTGCTATTTTGCGAACTTTAACAGAAATGATTGAAAAAGGAATTTCGCAAAAAAAGTTTGAAGGAATTTTAAGGGAACGAGCAGTTATTGTGCAAAAGGAACGTTTAGCAATGGAACAAAAACAAATTATGCTACAAAATCAAGAGAAAGAGTCTATGTTGCAGATTATTAAAGAACAACAGGAGTTGCTGGCACAATCTAAGATGAATTTTGAACAATTGAAGTTTCGTGAACAAGTTTTGGACGATTTGTATAATAAGGCGGAATTAAAGTATAAGAATGAGCTACAAGAGGAGGATTAGATGGGAAAATTATCTTTAGAATATGTGAGCAAAGATTTAACTTTAGTGGAACGTGATTTTTTTGATTCTATTGGAAAACAGATTCAGAGAAGTGAGAAAGATATTCCGTGGAAACAGCGTAAAAAATATAAATTGGAAGTAAGTAAAAAAGCACAAGAGTACGTGTTAAGTTTGATTGATGTTAAGTCAAATCAAGAAATTAAACGAGTGACTATGCATGCAGAAAAATCATTGCAAGAATTAGAAGCTCGTTTATTGATTGAATTGACTCAATCTATGGAACGTCAGGCTTTGCAAGCTGCATTAGACATTCAACGTGATTTTAAAGATGCACAAGAATTAGCGAAAAAGTTAGACCCAGAAGATGAAGAATTCCATGAAGAATATTTGAAAGATATTCGAAATTCTGCGTTATCCAATTTAAAAGATATTGCACGCTTAAAAGAACGTAATTTATAATATGTATGTAAAAAAAAAAGTTTAAAAAAAACGTAGTGTATAATGATTTAAAAGATATTCGAAATACTGCATTGTCCAATTTAAAAGATATTGCACGCTTACAAGAACGTAATTTATAATATGTATGTAAAAAAAAAGTTCGCCTGCATAACAATCATTTTTGTAAAAAACTAGGAGTCCATTGTGTCAAAAAAAACGTGGAAATGCATGTTTGTCTATATTTTTATTTTCAGTTTTCTTTTCTTATTTGTAGGTTGCAGTAATGTTGCTTCTGGTATAGAAAAGTATTTGCATGGTGTGAAAGTTCGTGTATTATTAAAAAAAGCTTCTGACAAACAATGCATTGTGATTACAAGTGGAGCTTGGGAATTATGGGCAGGTGAAAAACGTTTGCAATTTGTACCTACTGCCAGTCAAATTCGTCTTTTTGTACATAATAGAAAGGTGGGAATTCAGAATCTAGCTTGGGATATGGTGCGGCTAGTTCCTGTACAAGGTTCTTATTTTCAAATAGGAGAATGCTTGTATAAAGGAGAACTCATTGTTCGTGTAGTTGAACAAAAGTTACATGTAGTGAATTGTTTAAACATAGAAACATATTTAGAAGGTGTAGTGCCTTTTGAAATGCCTGGAAGTTGGCCAGAAGCAGCATTGGCTGCACAAGCAGTGATTGCTCGAAGTTATGCTTTATTTGAAATGGGAAAAAATTCTGGCAAGTTGTATGATGTAGTGGACACAGTTGCCAGTCAAGTATATAAAGGCATCCCTCATACTTTATCTCAAAATGATTATGCAAAGATACAAAGGGTGGTACAAGGAACGCATGGTCAAGTTTTGTTATATAACAATGCATTGTTTAAAACATTTTTTCATAGCACATGTGGCGGTCATACTGCAAATGGAGCTGAGGTCTTTGGATATGATAGAATTTCACCACTAAGTGGGGTGTGTTGTTCGTATTGTAAAGATAGTAAACATTTTAATTGGTCATTTTCATTAAATGTTTCTCAATGGCAAGTTTTTTTATTGACATTGTTGAAAGTTTTTAATGCCTCTGCACCTGTGCAAAAAATGCATTGTGTTTCGCACCCTAAAAATCATCGAATGTTGCAATTGGAATTTTTATTAACAGATGGAAAAAAAATTGTGATTCCTGCGTCTAAATTTCGTGAAATATTAGGAACAAATGTATTAAAAAGTACACTTTTTTCCATGCAATTTACATCTGAAGGCGTTCTTTTCCAAGGAAAAGGGTACGGTCATGGCGTGGGACTATGCCAATGGGGGGCTAAAGGTTTGGCAGATAAAGGCCATGCATATGATGATATTTTGAATTTTTATTATCCTGGTGCTTGTATTTATAGTCTTTGGAAATAAGGAGTTCAAAAATGAAACACGCTCAAATTATTTGTCAAGGTGGAACGCAACCGGTTGCCAACGGTGAATTTATTGCTTTATTTATTGATGAAATTTGTTTAGATACAAGTCAGTTTTTATCAAAAGATGGTTTTTTATTTTTTGTTTCTAAACAAAGAGAAGGTGTTGTTAAACTAAATATTTCTGGGCAAAGTACAGTGATCCCTTTTTTTGGTGAAGGAAAAGTTCTTCATAAATACTTAGACAAAGTAGCATTTTTAGGTGCTTATTGTGGTTGGTTAAGCATGGACATTAGTTTAATAGAATTAGATGAAGATACAAAAAAATATATTGACAATATACAAACTGGTACAAATTTTATCAGTGAAATTTCTCAACCAGGAAGTGCTATCTTGAAGAATATTTTAGGGACTATTCGTAATCAATTAGGGGATGATGAAGAAGCAAAAGCATTTTTATTGCATGAAGAAGCTATTTTAGATGGTTCTACTATAACTCTTTTATTTGGTGATGACCATGAGAAACCATTGATGAAAATTGTGTTCCGTGTGGAATCTTTGGGAATTTCTCAATCTTCTGGTGTAAACATGAGTGTGCGAGTGGCAAATCCAAAATTATTGTTCACAGATGAATCGCAAGCACGGTGCGAGTTGAACAGAAAAAATATGAAAATTTTTAATTTTGAAGCTGCAAGTGCAGAAAAACGAAGTATATTTACTACTGAAATAGAAAGATTTTTTCAAACAGTAACATGGCAGAAAAATGAGTTGTTCCGTGTACGTGCATCTAAAGTAAACCATTATTTATTTCCTTTGTTTTTAAATTTTTCTTTGAATACACAAAAATTGCAAGTAGACTCTATGTATAAGAGTGCACAAGCTGCAGTAGGTGTTTTAGAAAGTTTCCATTTCCCAGTTAAAACAACTAAAAAATTTGTAAAACAAATGCCTACCATGTTAAACTTATTGTCTGAAGTCACACAAGACAATTTTTCAATCTTTGCATTCAATGGTTTTGTTGTATTAGAAAATAAAAAGAACAATGGAAAAAAAGTGAAAACTTGCCCTGGAAAAATTGTTTTAGATTGGGATTCTAAACAAAATATTTGGTTAACAAAGATCAAAAAAAGTTTAACATGGCGTAATAATAATTTTGGTAGTTTTGAGTTTTTTTTGGAAGTACGAGAAGTTCCTAAGTATTAGAAGTAGGAGAATTTCTAAGTATTAATTATTGAGGTGATTCATGTCTAAAATGTCAAATAAAGAACGCATGCAAATTCAACGTCAAGAGATGCCTGAACAAGATCCAAATATTCGTTGTTCTAATTTTAAAGAGGTAAATCTTGGGTTTACAGCAGATATGGCAAAAACAGAAGCAAATCGTTGTTTACAATGTCCCAATCCGCAATGTGTTCAAGGTTGTCCAGTCAATATTCAAATTCGTGATTTTATTAGCTTCATAGCAGAAGGTGAATTTGATAAAGCATTTGAAAAAATTAAGGAAGATAATTTTTTACCAGCAATTTGTGGGCGTGTGTGTCCACAAGAAAAACAATGCGAATCAAAGTGTGTCCTTGCTAAAAAAGGGCGTTCTGTTGCCATTGGACACCTAGAACGTTTTGTAGCAGATTATGCAATCGAAGCTAATATAAATCCTAAAGAGGTGGAAATTACTAAAACTGGAAAGCGAGTGGCAATTGTAGGCAGTGGTCCTGCTGGTCTGAGTTGTGCCAGTGATTTAGCACAATACGGGCATGATGTACATGTTTTTGAAGCACTGCATGAACTTGGTGGCGTTTTAGCTTATGGAATTCCAGAATTTCGTCTTCCTAAAAAAATTGTAAAACAAGAAATTGAATCTATGGAAAATTTGGGGATTGTTTTTGAAAAAAATGTCATTATTGGACGAACATTGACGATCGATGAATTGCTATCCAAGGAAAAATTTGACGCTGTTTTTATTGGTGTGGGAGCTGGTACGCCCAAATTTATGAAAATTCCAGGAGAAAATCTCATTGGTGTTTATTCGTCTAATGAATTTTTAACTCGAATTAATTTGATGAAATCATATTGTTTCCCAGAATATGATTCGCCTATTTTAGACTGCCAAGGTAAAAACGTGGCAGTGGTAGGTGGTGGAAATACTGCCATGGATTCTGTTCGTTGTGCAAAACGTTTAGGAGCTGAACATGCGTATATTATTTATCGACGTTCTAGACATGAAATGCCTGCTCGCGTTGAAGAAGTTCAACATGCTATAGAAGAAGGTATTGAATTTTTAAATTTAACAAACCCATTAGAATATATTGGCGATGAAAAAGGTTGGGTAAAAGAGATCCGTTGTTTAAAAATGGAATTGGGTGAGCCTGACGATTCTGGTCGACGTCGCCCGATTCCTATTCCTAATTCAGAATTTACTTTACCCATTGATATAGCTGTTGTAGCTATCGGTACAAATTCTAATCCCATTATTGGTAGAACAACACCTGATTTGCAATTGAATCGTTGGGGATATATTGAGGCAGACCCTAAAACTGGGCAAACTTCAAAAAAAGGCGTGTTTGCTGGTGGTGACATTGTAACAGGCAGTGCCACTGTGATTCTTGCTATGGGAGCTGGTCGAAAATCTGCCAAAGCAATCCATGAATTTTTAATGAAAAGCCATAATGCTTAGTATATAATAAAATAAGGAATGTTTTATGGGAGGAAGTAACCAAGACATTCATTGTCATATTACCTATAATACTAATTTTTTGAGAAAACAAAACACTTCTAAGGAAGATTCATCGAATCAAGACGTTTTTAAGGACAGTTTTATGGAATATCCTTCCCTAGCAGAAAAAAATTATTATGTACAAAAATTTTTAGGAAAAAAAGAAAATATTTATATGTTTCAAATATATCATGCTCTTTGGGAAACTTCTGTGCACCTAAAAATGGTAGATGATTTTAGCAAAGAGAATAAAAAGAGCTTAACAAAAGAAGCATATCAATGGATCGCTTTAGGAATGCATCCTAATATTGTATCTGCTTATTTTTTGCGTGACAAACAAACACAATTGTATCTTTTATTAGAACCAGTTCTCGGTAAAAAACTGTCTGCTATACAATTAGAAAATTTGTCTTTTGTAGATTTATTAACTATTGTTTTGGAAATTGCCAATGGTTTAGCATATTTGCATAAAAATAATGTTGTATGGGGCAATGTTATGCCTGAAAATATTATTTTAGCAGAAGATGGTCGCATTCGTTTAACAAATATCCGTTGGCAAAAGTACCAAGGACTAGAAAATCTTGCTCAAGGGTTGCAAAGTTCTTTATATCCAAATATAGATGAAGATGTAAAAGAAAATATGAAGAAAAGAATGATGTATTTGCCTCCAGAATATTTTTTGCAACCTCATTTTACTCCTACCTTGTCGAGTGATATTTATTCGTTTGGAGTGTTATTGTATGAATTATTTGTTCAAAAACCACCATACCCTTTAGATTGTGATTTTTTTAATTTGCATTTTATTTACTCTTATATCCATCGACAAGGAAATATTTATGCAAATTTAGAGAATAAAGATTTGCAAATTCTCATACATAGTTGCATGGAAAAAGATCCTTTGGAACGGCCTCAAAGTATGAATAATATTATTCGGATTTTAAAACGAATCTATAAAGAAACAATAAATCAATCATATATCTTTGAATTATGGCCAGAAAATGTAACTTGGGCAATGGCTTTGAATAATCAGGCATTAGGATTCATTGAACGAAAAGAATTTGAAAGTGCAAAAAACATTTTCCGAACAATTCATCGTTGGGATATGAATAATATTACAGCACCTTTAAATGCAATTTTGTTGCAATGGAAGCAAAAAGAAATTTCTTTTCAAGAATTTTTTCAAATGATGAAAAAATATCGAATGGTGAATCCTCTTCAAACATTATATATTTTAGGAAAAGCATGTTTAGAAGAAGGAAGTTTTATAGAACAAATTTTGCAATGGATCAAAGAAGAAAATAGAAAAGAATTGAACATATTGCAAGCAGATCTGTGCTATCGATTAGAATACTTTCAACAAGCTTGTGAACTTTATAAACAAGAAACTATGCAACACGATACACAAATGATATGGTATAAATATGGTGCAAGCCTTGGCTCTTTAAAACTGAGTCGAGATGCTATCGCAGCTTGGGAAATAGGTTTGACAAAACAAATGCCTATCTATAGTTTATGCATGGCATATGGATTGATGATGGCAAGTATGGGGCAATATATAACTGCACAACGTCATTTACTAAAACATTTTACCAACAATATACAATATTTGCCTATTCCTAAACCACATCCTGTTTGGAGTCACGTTCGAACATTGAAAAGCAAAGATTTAATCAATATTGTAGAAGCAACGATTTCACAAGACAAACGATATATTCTCGGAAGAAATAATTATGGAAATACTTGTATTTGGGAATGGCCTTCAGGAAGATATCGTTCGGATACACCTAAATTAGATGCTCATAATTTTGGAAAAAGAAAAAAAACAAACCAATCCTTCTTTATTCAATTTTTAGACATTGCAATTACTTCTGATGTAAGTATGGCAATCACAGCGAATGGTGATGAAATTGCTCGTTTATGGAATTTGCAAACATTAGAATGTATTCAAGAATGGAAAGGGCATACTGCACCAATTACAAAAGTTCTTTTAACTCCAGATGGTTCAAAATTTATTTCTGGTAGTTTAGATAATACGATTCGTATTTGGCAAAAAGATGATCCTAATGAAAAAGCAAAATTATTAGGTCATACAGACGCTGTTATAAAAATTGCTATTGCGACTAATGGTCGCTATTTAGCAAGTGCTAGTTGGGATAAAACAATTCGAGTTTGGGATCTGGAAAAAATAACATGCCTTGGCAGTTTATCAATATATGAAAAAAATGATGTGGCTGCATTGGGCATCTCTTCTGATGGAAAATACGTAGTTTGTAGCCATGGTGGTGAACGAGTTCATATTTGGGATTTTGAACAAAAGAGACAAATTTCCATTGTGCAAGGAAATCTTAAACCAGTGAGTTCGATTTTTATTTCTGATGATTCTCAATTGATTTTAACTGCCAGTAAAACAGATGAAATTGTTGTGTATGCAAATTTAGAAGAAAAATTTTGTGCTATGTATGCACAAACTCCTTATTTATTTTCTACATTCCCGCCGCTGGATACTTTGCAAGAACGGCAAAATTTACTTCAACTAAATAAAAAAGTACATATGTTACTAGCAAAGCAACAACCAGAAGAAGCATTTCAATCGTACCAAAAGCTTATGTTTTTACAAAAAGACATGCATGTCCCCGAAATTTCACCAGAAAATACTGCAGAATTTGCAAAATTTTTACAAGAACAACAATACCAACAAACAAATATTGAAAATTCTTATCTTATTAAGCTTCTATTACATAAAGACAAAATTGCATGTTTTTTTACCAATCAAGATTTTTGTTATGTCTTTACAAAAAATGGTGTGGGCGAAAAATGGCATTTAGGAACAGGAACAGAAAAGATTTTTTGGAATCAGAATCTCTCTTTTACTTGTTTTACACATATGCAAGCTAAAAAAACATTCTATTTAGGAGATAATGAAGGTATCATTCATGTTTGGCAAGAAGACAATGACACATGGAGCTCATTAGAAAATACATACTCACCTGTCACATATTTAAAATTGACACCAGACAATACAATTTTATTATGCGGGCATGAAGATGGCACTGTAGATCTTTGGGATATACAAAGTCAACAACTAGTTCATTCCTATCAACATCACAAAGCTATGATTACTAATGTTCACCAATATGATAATATTTTATATACAGCGAGTTTAGACAAAATAATTCATATGTTAAATGTGAACAACAATACAATGAATACGATCAATACAGAAACTTCTATTATAAAAATGGCTGGGTACCAAGAAAAAGACATTCATTATCTTATAGTAGCTTGTATTGACGGTTCTCTTCGACAATATAATCCTAACACATCGGAATACATACAACATACCATTTCTACTTCACCCATCACAGCAATGTATAAAAGGACAAAATCACCTTTAGTTTTGCTAGGCATGCAAAATGGAACTCTTCTTTTATATAATATTCAAAAACAAAAAATTCTGTGGAAGGAAGAAAGTCACCAACTTGGACAAATGCAACAAGTATATTTAACCCCAGATCATGAGTGGTTTTTTTCTTTGCAACAAGAAGAAGCCTTAAAAATTTGGAAAATTACTTGGAATTGGCAAAAATAATTTTGCTCCTTCTGTATGTAAGCTTTAATTCCGAATGAAAGTAGATATTTTATGCAACAAATAGAAAATGAACAACAAGAAATATTTTTGCAAGTAAAAAGAGACATTATTTCATTGGGCACTGAATGTGGATTAGAAAAAAAATCAAAGATCTCAGATACATTAATAGGACATAATAAAGAAAAATTTACATCCATTATTCAACAATACGAATCTTTGTCCAATGAATATAAAGCTCAGTTAGATCTAGTGGATTTGGGACATCTTGGTTATGTTTTTGGTGAAATCAGTTTTTCTCATAAATGTTATCAACAAGCAGATCAATTGACAAATTTTGATTCTTTAAAAGGTTTGATTGCATATAATCAATATATCAATTGTCTAGAAACAGACGAATACGAAAAAGCCCTATCTTTTTATCTCAAATCCATTAAATATCATAAACAATTTGAACTTTTCCCGAGTGCGACTTATATTCCTATTAAAATATTAAATGCTAATGGATTATCCATTATATTTTTATGTCAAAATAACCAAAGAGAAAAATATTTTATCCATGCCTTGAATTTACCTGTTACACGACAACAATGTCGCGATATAAAAGAATATTGGAAAAATGTTTTTCAAATAATAGGAGATAAAATTAAAATAGAATCTCCCTATTCTCTTTCTATCAAAGAATTTGCATGTATGGATTGGCAAAAATACGGTGCTCCTTATGTTGTTATGAAATACGAAGAAGTCATTAGTTTATCAAATTACATAGAAACAAATGACCATATCCCGTTTGAACAAGGCATCATTTTAGCATACAATATTGCAAAAGGAATGGAAGCCTTCCACAATGCCAACATACTTCATACAAATTTATGTCCTGACAATATTTTTGTGAATCAAAATACTTGTAAAATTACGAATTTTGGATTCATATTGATACCAGAACAATTACAATATATTTCCATTATTCTAGGGAAAAATAAACGAACCATCGCAGAACAATATTATTACATGAAATGGCAATATGGTTCACCTGAACAATGGGGTCTTGCCATTGACAATAAAATTTTCCCTATTCAGGAGTATAGCGATATATATTCTTATGGGAAGCTTTTGAAACTCATCTTTTTCCATACATTAGAACCAAATGTTCAAACTATTCGAAGTTTTCCTAATATAAAAATTATTAACTTAATCGAAGAATGTTTACAAAAAAATCCTAAACAACGTCCTCAAACATTTTCAGAAATTATTGTAAAATTAGATGAGATAAAAACACAAGACATTCAAAAAACAATGCGACTTCAAAAAATGCAACGTGGAAGAAACGTAACATTAAGAATTCCTGAAATACCTGTATCACCCTTGAACCAGAAAGAGGATCCTATACAACAAGCTATTGAAAAAGCTATTATAGAACGAAAAACGCAAAACGAATCTCAACCACAACAACAAGAAGAAATCAAGCAAAAAGAACAACAAGTACAACTACAACAAGAAGAAATCAAGCAAAAAGAACAACAATTACAACTACAAGAGAAAAAAATTAAGCAAAAAGAACAACAATTACAACTACAAGTGCAAAAAATCAAGCAAAAAGAACGACAATTACAACAACAAGTGCAAAAAATCAAACAAAGAGAAGAACAAGAACAACAAGAACAACAAGAACAACAAAAAAAAGCTCCTGATACAAACACAATGAAAACATTAAAACTCCCACTCATGCAACCAGAACAAAAAGATACATCTTTAAATACTTCGCCCTCTATAGTAGATGAAGATGCAATTTTTAGCAAATATGACCTTCCTAAAGATCATCATGATCCTTTACAAGTTGCTTTAGAAGAGAGAATTCTTGGGAATCGAAAGCAAGAAGAAGCACGCCTAAATAGAGTACTGAAAGAATTAAGAGCAGAACGAGCCAAACAAGAAAAAGCAGTGCAAGAACTAAAAGCAGAACGGGAAAAATTAGAGGGACCTACACCATATTATATAGGCTCTGTTTCTCCTAAAGGTTTTATCTTCACACATAAACGAAAATTTACCTTTGGATTGATCCAACAAGAAGTGGAAGAATACATCCACCACGCTACAGAAATGGAATTCATTCTCATTCCATCAGGCACATTTGAAATGGGAAGTCGGCATTTCCCTAGTGAACAACCTATTCATAAAGTTCAAGTGGATCAATTTCTCATGGCCAAATATCCATGCACGCAATCTATGTGGGAAAAAATTATGCAAACAACACCTTGGAAAGGGAAACGATACGTTCGATCCGGAGAAATGTATCCTGCTGTTTATATTTCTTGGAATGACTGCCAAGAATTTTGCAAAAAAACAGGATTTAGCCTTCCCTCAGAAGCACAATGGGAATATGCCTGCCGAGCTTTAAGCAAATTAGACTTTTGTTTTGGCGATGACTATAACTTAGTCCATGAATATGCTTGGGACCGTGGCAATGCTTGGGATAAACTTGAAAAATACGCCCATAAAGTTGGAGAAAAAGCACCCAATATATACGGACTCTACGATATGCATGGAAATATATATGAATGGTGTCAAGATGACTGGCATGATACATATCAAGATGCACCTATAGATGGACAAGCATGGATAGAAACTCCGCCCAGCAATCGAAAAATCAATCGAGGTGGAAGTTTTTCTAGTTTACCTCTATATTATCGTTCTTCTAATCGAAGTGCCAGTGTAGCCGAATATCGTGCTGAAAATTTAGGTGCAAGATTTTGCTTTGTATTGTCATAAAACATAAAAAATATTCGAAATTTTATCAAATTGATTTATAATATAAAAAATATTCGAAATTTTATCAAATTGATTTATAATATAAAAAAATAAATGGCTAGTTTATTTGTAAGTAATATTTCAAATAAACAAAAATTATAAAATATAGAAAAATTGAAAGGAAAATCTTACAATGATAGCGAAAAAATTTTTTTGTGCTATCCTTCTCGTTCTTCTAGTTTCTAGCTTATACGCAGAAATTGACATTTACTTTTCCCCAGATGGCGGATTTGCTCCTGTCAATAATGAACGTCGAATTCAAATGATGGATGGAACTACACGACTTGCTAATTTAAATGATGCACTTCTTGCTATGATTGACAACATTGAAAGAGGTAGTACATTTAAAATGTCCATGTACTCTTTTGATATCCTAGAAATCCAAGAAGCCATGATTCGTGCTGCTCGCGATAGAGGAGTTAAAATCAAACTATTAATGGATGCAATTATGGGATACACAGTAGCGATGCGTGCACCTTTTTATGCTCGCATCTTAGAAGAACATAGACTTGCCAAAGAAGAAAACAGAGAGTTTGACTTCCAAGTTCGCGAAATGAAACCAGAATCTATGAAAGACCGTGGTCGTTTTGTAAAGCTACCAGACGGCACAGAACGAGTTGGCACTATGCATGAAAAATTCGGTTTCATCATTCCTAGAGGATGCAAAATACCTCTTCATGGATTTTGTGGAAGTGCTAATATTACAGGATTAGCAGGTACAATGTATGCAGAAAATAGAGTTTTCTTTACAGATGAACCAGGAATGGGACGTCAACTTGCAGAAGAATTTGCTCGACTTTGGAACGAATACGGTACGAATGTAACTGAAGTTTGTCAAACAGAAATCTTCATTCCCGCACCAAAAAATACAGCAGAAGTTCAAATTATTTCTAATGCAAAACCAGTAGATGAAGAAGGCTTCCAACGCATTGATAAACATATCCTAGATATGATGGAAAAAGTATATCGAAATGGTGGAGATATTTCTATAGCTATGTTCTCCTTTACACATAAAGTATTAGCAGACAAATTGATCGAGCTTGCAGAACGTCATAGAAACAACAACATTACAATTCGTCTTCTTGTTGACTTGCAACAAATGGACATAGGAGTACAAAAAGATTCTCAAGTACCCTACTTGGAAAAAATGATCAAACTCAAAAGACTCAATAATTTTGAAATTCGTTACAGATGGCGATCCAATGTATATACTTGGGATTATGGCAACACAAATACATTCGCACTCCTACATTGGCGAGATCCACTTCTCCATCATAAATGTATGATTGTCAATAAAAACAGAATGTCTCTTGGTAGCTATAACTGGACTTGGGGAGGTGAACTACGAAACTTTGAAAATGTTATGCTATACAATGGAACCATGAGAACCCATAAAGCTATCATTGATAGATTTTTAGCTGAATTTGATATTATATGGAATAGCATGAAACCAGAAGGAAAACCAACAAAAGTATATGGAAAACAAGATCCACAAGTTGTCTTAGCACCACACGGAATAGCTCTCAAACAAAAAATAGAAGCTGCATTTTATGATCCTGACTGTCGAGCTATTATGAATCTTATCGATCCCTATGTACCCTTTAAACCAGCTGTTCCTGTTAAAGTAGAACGTTTTGTATGCACATTTGATCTTCTCCAAGAAAAAACAGGACTAGATCCAAAAGTGCTTAAAGAAAAAATTGAAATCTTAGAAGACGCAACTCTCATTCTTCTGAATGAAGAAAATGCATATGTCTTAGCAGATTAAATAATTTCAATGTAAGAAAATACATACACTTAGCAGATTTTAAGTTTGCAAAAAAAATGATGGATTTTATCCATCATTTTTTTTGTGCATTCATATTAAGTATAACAATATTATCATGTTAAATAGTAGAAGAATTTTTTTGAAATTTGAATAGCATCAAATTAAAAATAGTATCAGCTTTTTTTAAAATAGTGATATAATCATGTCACATAGTATCTTACACTCCTTTTACAAGTGCAGTGAGAAAATGATCACGCCATTCTCCTTGTATTTTGCAATATTTTTGTAAATAGCCTTCTACTTGGAAATTTAGTGAGCGGAGAAGTTTATGGCTACGAATGTTTTCTGGTAAATGAGTTGCTTCAATTCGATGAAGATTATAAGAATGAAATATGTAATAAATCGTTGCTTTTAATGTTTCTCTCATATATCCCTGACCTTCAAAGTCTTTGTCAATAGAATAGCCTAAAGTGCAAGATTCCTGAACTCCTCGAATAATTTGATAATAAGAACAAGAAGCGATAATTTGATGGTCTTGTTTTGTTTCTGCAAAAAATCGTACTGCAGTTTCTGTATGAAAGTCTTTTCTGCTTTGTTTCAATTGAAATCTCCAAAATAATTCTGAAAAATATTCAGTAGGGCGAATAGGTTCCCATGGTTTATGAAATTCTTTATTTTTTAAAAAAAATAAAGCTACTTCAGAGGCACGATCTGGTGTTGGGAGGAAAATATTTAATCTCCTTGTGTGAATGATTGGAAATTTTTTATTTGTATTCATAATAATTCTTCTGTATAATAAAAACTTAATTATTCAAGTATGAATTGAAACTTATGTATATAACAAAAAGGACTATTGCAATATTTATAAAAGGTCGCGTATATGAAACCAAAAAAATTATCCTCTTGGCATACATTTTTTATTTTATTATTTATGGGTATTATATTGCTAATTTTTGCTATTATTACAAATTATCCATATTGGTTAAGTTGGGGTGCAGCACTGATTTTAGTTGTATCTGGATGGTTTTTTATCATGGGAATTTTTGAATCCATGCATAAAAGAACAGACTATATCCCAGACAATGTACATAAAAATTAACAACAAGTAGACCTCTAAAAAGGAATAACGATTCTTAACGTCATTCCTTTTAGTTGGGTTTATTCTATATATTCTGTAAAGTCCATGGGAAATTGTATATGAAATGTGAGTCCTGGATTCTGATTGATTACTTGAATAGAACCTTTTAGTTTTTTTATGCGATTTTGAATAATTGTGAGTCCGAGACCTGTTCCGCTTTGTTTTGTTGTATAAAAAGGTTCAAATATTTTATTAATGTCTTGTTCTGGAATTCCTGGGCCATTGTCAGAAACATAAATATGTATCTTGGAATGGTCTTCATCTATTTCTTCTATATTGTGTGAAATAGTCACGACTCCTTCATCTATTAGAAATTTTTCTATTTGATTTTGCCAATACTTCATACTTAATGCTTGAATAGCATTGCTCACTAAATTTAAAAATATTTCCATCAATGCATCTCTATCTGAAAGAAATATAATATTTTCCTTTTCTTTATATCGTATAATAACATTATTTCTCTCAGCCTCATGTTTAAGTAATAAAATGACATCATGAACTACTTCATTTAAAATGATAGTTTCTATGGATCTTGAATGAGGACTGGCAAATCGTAAAAGTTGCTGGACAACTCGCGATAAACGGTCTACTTCATCAATAATTAATGTTAAGCCTTCTTGGTTTGGATCATCGGGTGGTAATTCTTCCTTTGTGACTTGTGTGATAGTTCGAATAGAAGAAAGTGGGTTTTTTACTTCGTGTGCAATGCTAGCGGAAAGTCGTCCTAGAGAAGAAAGTTTTTCATTTTCATAAATTTTTCTTTCTAATAAAAATTTTTCTCTTACTAAATGAGTATTTTCTACTGCAGTGACCATTTGATGCAATAACATCATCAACATTTCTTCTTCTTCTGCTAATAACTGAGAACGAATGAGGCGTTTTCCTAAGTTTAAAAATCCTACAAGTTTATTTCCATTATATGCTGCAATAATAGTAAAAGACTTCATTCGTTTCATTTCTTTTTGGATCTCAATTTCTTTTTCCCCTAAATCATAAATATTTAAAACAGCAATGTGTCGATTTTCTATATATTGTACTACATTTTTAATGTCACTTTCATCAATATCCAAAGTGCTTTCTTCAATACTCCAAGGTTCTTGTTGTCGATTAAATAAAATAATAGACACTTCCTTTATTTTCATAGCTTTACTAACTGTTCTATTGACATCTAATAAAAGATTGTCTAAATCTAAATATGTAGATAAATTGATAGTTGCTAATAAATCACCAAATATTTTTCGATAATATTGTCGTTCTCTAAAAAAAATCCAATTGAATAATTCTTGAATCCAACGTTTTAAAGGATCAATAAAAAAAACAAACGCCATTACAATCAATCCTTCAATCATTCTAAAATTAATTTGAAACTTTTTTTCCATTTCATCACAAACAGGGCGTAACCAAGTAGTATAAAAAGTAATTACTAATATTCCTAGCACAGTATAAATCACACCCTTTTTGACAAAATATTCCATATAATTATAACTATATAAATAATATGCAAATATTGGTGGTAAAAGGAAAGTGATAAGTTGCATAAACATAATAAGATAAGAACCAATATAAGGAATTTCACGAGCTCGAAAAATAAAACATGCAATATACAGAATAAATGATGTAATCAAAATACCAGTAATAATATATAGAGAACGCTTTTCATCTTCATCTCTGGCTCTTTTATAGGAAACAAAAATTATAAGAATAGAAAAAAGAAATAAAATACAAGCCCAAGGTATAAATTGTTCCACTATATTTTCTACTTTAATATAATCTAAATTTTTTAAAATTTCATAATTTTCTAAAACATATCTTCCATATATAATTGTAGGAATATAAATAGCAACATAAACAAGATATTTCATTTTAAAAGGGAAAGAAACATATAATTCAGAAAAATTATATAATAGTGTATGTGCCATAAGAGGTAAAAGCCCAGAAAAACTAAACAATGCAATATTCGCAAAAATTTCTTCTACAAAATTATTATCCTGATATAAATATCCAGAAAAAAGTGAAATGAAAATTCCTAAAGTCCATCCTAAAACACTTAAAGTAAACATACAAAAAATCAATTCTCGCTTCTTATGAATTTTTCGTTGAAACATCAAAATTAAAAGTGTTAACTGCAACGAAGCACCAAATAAAAACATAAAAATTCGAATAATATTTTCAAATCCCATCTATTTTCTCCGCTTAAACTATATTTTTAACTTCATCTATTTTTTGTATTTTATAATATATATTTTCAACTTCATCTATTTTTCTCTGCTTTAACTATATTTTCAAAATTCAGCTACTCTTTCTATAGTTTATATTATATATATTAATAAAAAAAGAGGAAGAAAACTCTTCCTCTTTTTCATATGGATAATATATATAAAATTAAATAGCAAGCAATTGAACTACTGGACCACCAGAAAGTTCAATTTTTTTGCTTGAATTTAACATTTCGCCGTCCACTGTATAGTAATAATGATCATCAGTTTGAATTGTAACTTTATCTGTAACAATATCATATACAGAAGGCGAAGTCATTTTTTTCCCAACGCGAATTCTAGGTAAATCCCACATAAGTTCCCATGGATTAACATTGACTGCTAAAAAATGCATTTTACCTTGTTCTTCTCTTGCACGATAAAAAGGTTTAAACCCTAAACCGCATTCTTTTTCCGTTGCTGCTAATAAAGCAACAAAAGATGTCTCTGGCAAATTTCGTTCGCCCACTTGGACAGTGGCTTTAATAGGTGCAAATAAATCTTGTAAAAATTTACTTCCATAAATACTTTCCCAACATGCTTTTATACAAAGCTTTAAAGCTTTTATAAATCCAGCATCACCACCTTTATAGTATACATGCATAAAATTGGCAACTGCACCATTTCCAAAAATAAAGCCCATCTTATCATTCACTTTTAACAAAGTATGATTCACTATGGGGACATCTATGCCCTTTTGAATAAAACGAATCAATTTTTTCAATCTTGATTCAGGTGTGCCACGCATCTTTAAAGATGCTTCTAATAAATTCATTGTGCCACCCTTTAATAAAGCAATGAAAGGTAAGGGCTGATCTTGATAAATTTTAGTAAATTGAGATAAGACACAATTTGTTGTACCATCTCCCCCACTGATTGCTAAAACCTTAATTTTTTTCTCATAGCATTCTTTGGCTACTGCACATAATTCTTCTTTTGTATTTGTAATTCGTAAAAATCCATGTTCACCAACAATTTTTTCTAATTTTTTAACACGCTTTTCTGAAAATAGTTTATTCCTACCAGCAGAGGGATTAAAAATAATACAAATTTCGTTCATTTTAAAAACTCCAAAGGGAATTTTACCTTCTACAAAGTGCAACATTAATGTTGCACTTTGTAGAATTTTTAGAGTAAAAGAAAAGGAAAAATAATTTTCCTTTTCTACTTATTTTTTTTTACGTTTATAATAAAAGATATATAAATAACTTACATCATAAGAAAAAGTTTTAGTATATTGATAATATTTGGAAATATATGCCAATTTATCAATATATAAAAAAAATAGCAAATTATATGCCAATTTATCAAAAAAATAATAGATTTATAATAATATTATAAATCTATTTCCATAAAAAACAACAAAAAAATATTCTACATCTCTGTAAAAAAATATTCTATAAAAATATTCTATATCTATGGGCAAAAATATTTCAACTTTTCTTTTACCCCGAGCAACATTTGCTTCCCCAGAGCAACATTGCCTCCTCCGAGCAACTTTCACTCCCCCGAGCAACATTTGCCTCCCCCGAGCAAAAT
>JAGOMP010000052.1 GCA_017993505.1 Planctomycetota bacterium | reverse complement strand
TTCCTCAGCCTTATTGTATAAGCCTCAACAAAATAATTTTTTTTAAATTTTTTTTTAAAAAACGCAAAATATTACTATTATTTCACCATATTATTCATGAATTTATTTAACAACATTCATAAAATTTAATAGAATTTTTGATAATTTGAATATGAAATGAGATCTTACTTAATTCATAATTCAAAGATAAATATTGATCAACACACGTTCCAACAAAAGATAATTATTGAATTTAAGTAAATTGAGATACAAAATTTTATCTTATCTAAGCCCTAATTCAAAGATAAGAATTATAAAGAAAATAATCAACACACTAATTAAATTCCAAATATTGGTAGCAATAAGAAATCGCAATGAATCTAAAGAACTTTTTTTCGGACGTGTTCCCCACCAAAAGCTAATACAAGCCATGGCTACTCCTGCACAACATGTTTTGGCAATAAACATGCCTGTACCTTTAAAAATTGGGATATAGCCCCACAAATACCAAGGATCTAGGAAGTACCAAAATTTTTCTACCCAAGTAAACCAAGTACAAAGTGGATTTGTATATACTGAAATCAATAAACATCCAAGTGCAGCAGGAAAGAAAGCAAGATAGGCTAGGAATGCACAACCAAATGTAAAACATAAAAATATTTGTGGGAAAAAGAAGGTAGACGGATTGACTCCAAATGTAGCCATGGCATCCCATTGTCGTTTATCAGGATCTCGCATACTAGATAAATAGGCAGTAATCGCAGTTCCTGATCGTGCTGCAACAAAGATACAGACAAATAGAGGAATAAGAGCTCGAAATAGAACGACTCCAAATCCTGTTAATATTTGCTCAAAGAATAAAGGTCGAATTACTTTTTCCATTTCTAAAGTAGCTGAATCTAATTGAATATTACCAAATTCGCTATTAAAGGAAAAATAGGTTGCAACTAATCCTAAGCATAATCCAGATAAGATAATATAAGGTGCAGCTCGTAATATAAGCAATTTAAAAAGAATCCAGAAAAAATGCAAAAACCAATATAGATTTCGGACAAAAAAGACTTTTTTTAGAATATCGTATCCACGTCGTAATGATGTATCCCAATAAATATCTAAACATTTTGCAATGTGTTTGTAATATTCTTTTGGTTTTAAAATTCGGCTATATTTTGGTCGCTCTCGCCTTAGTTCATGGAGATAATAGTCTTGTTCTTTGGGAGGAGTATGTTCTTCGATTTGTCGTTCTGAGTTGATAAACCAAACTTTATTTGCAATTGGTAAAAAATTAGAATAGTCATGAGTAATAATAATTGTTAAGTTTGCTTCATTGTCATTTGCAATCATTCGTACTAAATTTTTTGCACTTGTAGAATCTAGAGCAGAAGTTGGTTCATCTAGTATTCGAACTTCTGGGCGATATGCTGCTAAACGAGCAAAAGCTACTCGTTGTTTTTGTCCTCCTGACAATGTATGTAAAGATGCATGTAAAAGTCTCTCTTCTAAATTTAAATTTTCTGGAGAAGATATCATTTGAATCCAATCATTGAGTTCTTTTCGTTTTCTGGGCGTTCTGGAATGGCTATTTGCAAAAGCAATATTTTCATACACAGAAAGATCATCGAATAGACCAAGAGATTGGAACATCACTCCAATTTTCCCATGTAAGTCATCGGGATAAATTGGTGCTAAAAGATCACGTGATTGTCCTACATTAAATTTCATGATGCTAGAAGAATCTACTAATAATTCTGGGATATGTGGTGAAACAAGACCTAATAGTAAATTTGTTAGCAATGATTTTCCAGAACCACTCGGGCCGAGTAATAAAATAATTTCTTTATCATTTCCTGATAAACACACATTATGTAAAAGAGAATCTGCTTGAAATTGTCCTAGCCCGTTGCGAGAAATTGCTTCAATGCTTAAGTTTTTTATTTCAATCATACAAACCTCATAATTTATCACACAAATTTGTCATGTCAAATCATACAAACCTCATAATTATTTATTACACAAGTTTTTCGTATTCACGATTATTTTTTTTGTTTCCATTATCTAAACCTTGCATTATTCATCATACCAATCTTCCATATTGCTAAAATATTGATATCCTGCTGTTGTAGCAATGCGTTTTTCTGACTCGTCAGGATAAACAATAATCATAGGACGTCCTGCTGCTAATGCTTGTCGCATTGCTAATAATAGCCATGGATTAGGTCCTGTTTTTTCTTCGTTTAAAACTAAGGCTTCGAGCCATTTTGTTAAAATTCCTTGAATGTTCATTTGCATTTGTTGTAGGGAATTTTTGATTCGTCTGCTATTTTTTAATTCTAAAGCTACGTCTTGCAATAAGGTATAGGTGTCATTTCCATATTTGGCAACAACATACTGTTGAACTTCAGAATTTCCCAAAATATCATGCATGCTTTTTACAGATTTTCCGACAACGCCACTTTCTTTAGAAACTTCTAAAGAAATATGTCCTAATTGTTCTAATAGGTAGGTATCATTTTCTAAGATGAATTCTTTGCCTTGTTTTAAAAATTCATCTTGTGCTTTTTTAAGAGGTGATAAGAGAAAAATGCCTTTAAAACCTTCCCAGAAAATTTTTCTTTTTTGTATTTTTTGTTGTGCTAGTAAAGATACATTATAGGTTGCCTGTGATTTTTGTATTTTTTGAAACACGTTTTGCCAATCTGTACTTTCCACTACATTTTTTTGAAATACTTTAAAAAGAACATTTTTTAAATATGCATCATTAACAATTTGTTGTACAAGGTTTTCTGCTTTCCCTTGTTTGAGCATAATGTCTTTAAAAACAAACAAAATATTCTCCCCTTTTTCTTTACAATCTTCCATCACATCTTCTAATTCACTTCGTAAACGAATCATTTGCTCGCCTTCAAAAAATTTTTTTAAAGCAATCCATAACATAGGAGAAGAGTGCATAAATCGGAAACGTGTATTTTGAAAAAAAATACGTTCTCTATCTTTTTTTAAGATTTGTACATGGAATAAATAGTTTCCTTCTTGTTTTCTCACACTAGAGATATAACCTACGAGTTCTAATTCATCATCCATGCAATACAATGGCGTACCAATAGGAAATACAGTAGAATAATCTAGATGTAATTCTGTTGTGGAATCTGTTAATTGGACAACAATATCTCCAGCTTTTTCTTCAACGAGTCCTACTGGAAGATGCCAATAAGGAATTGTGAGTATTACTTCATATATAACAATACCAAATACCGTAAAAAATAAGAGACAAAAAAGATGAAATAACCATGAACGTCGATATAATAAACACCATAAATATGACATAAGACACCACTTTCACATATAAAAAATGCCTTATATAGTTGTATACAAGGCATTTTTATTATTTTATGATATTCAAAATTATGGAATGTAATTTGTATAAGACTAGGCCAATTGACCTAGTCTTTATTATTTAGTTTTTAATTTGGAGTCGAAGAGCTTGGGAATAGGCAACAAATTCTGGTGCATATAGAGATTGAATCGTGGCTGGAGATGCTTGGAAATTACCAGCCATATTCACTCTGAGTCTATATTTAAAATTATATTCACCTTGTGGTAAATTTTCAAAAAAGAAGTTTGTTGCTGTATCTTTAACTTCTTCGTACCATCTAATTCCTAAATTATATTTATGTTGGCTTTTTTGTGTTTCTGGTTCCAATGCAGCAGGACGTGGATCTTGCAAATGTACGTACTCCATTGCATGTTTTGCTCTGATGCTGATATGAACTTCCATTTGATCACCAACTTGGAGTTGTGTATTTGCAGTAACGGGTATAAGTGTGTATGCATTGTTTTCTGGGACTCGTTTGTAGTATTGTCGTGTGATATAGAGATAATCACCGTAAGGAGTGGAGGGCATTTGTTCTGTAGAAAAATGCCATGTCATAGATGTAAATAAGTATCCTGGACCTGTTTTTTGAGCTTTGACAGTTGCCATTTCTGGTGTTACTTCATGAGATGAAAATACAATTTGGTTATGATTGCCTGTGTAGTTATCAGGTTCAAAGATGTAATGATGTTGCTTATCGGCGATGGTGATAGTCGCAGTTTCTTGTTTGGCAAGTGCATCTTGTTTTTTCATAACATAGAGTAATGAGTACAGAACTTCGGCAGTTGCTTTTGTGGATTTCCATTGGTTGAATTTTTTATTCAGCAATAGCCAAAGGATAAGTCCGTCAGTATGTTCAGTGTTATTAGGTGTGACTTCTTGTAGTGTACGTAGAATTTGAGCATGAGATTCAATATTATCATTGTACCAAAGCCAACTTCTATCTTCTCTTGCCCAGTGTGTTCCTTGATCCTCTGTTGTAATGGCACTATCCATAATGCTAGCCAATACAAGTTGTGCATCTTGTGGACGGTACATTCTATGTAATGTCATGGCCAAATATGCTTTGAGGTATGGACTGAGTTTTCGCCAATTGCTAAAAGAGTATTCTAACATTTCTTGTCTTTGTTGTAGTGTGAATGTGTCTTGATAATATTCTGGTTGGTAACAAGATAATGTATAGTTCAGGAATGTGACAAAATGATAACTGAGGAGTTTATTATTTTTTAAATCGATTTCATATCGTAGTTTATATTCACTAACTAAATATTTCCAAGCTTTTTGAATCATTTCTTTAGGAATTTGAACTTGAAATTCTTGGGCTTTAGCAAATCCATATAAAACGGTCAATGTCATGAAAGGGCTACCGTCTCCGCCAGCCCACCATGGAAAAGAGCCGTCACCATATTGCATTTCTTGTAATTTTTTCAAGCTTGTGGTTCGTGTTGTTTCTGCAACAGTTGGATTGAGCATATTAAAAAGCTTGCTCATATCATCTTCACCACCTTTTGCTTCAAAGAGCCATGGTGTTTCTTCTAATGTAAGTTTTCGATTAGGATCCTCTTGATTCCATTCTAGGTATTGTGTCTGTCGTTTCGACATTTTTTGTGCGATTTTTGCAATATCTGGATACTGTTCATAGATAGAACTTGTGATCGCAGCTGCAATAAAGCGATAGAGTATAGTATCTACTGATTCGTAAGGATAGTTATATAAATAAGGTAAGGCATTGAGAACAGAATAAATGAGTTGAGCATCTGTTGTGATTACAAGTTGTTGGTGAAGGAGTGTAGGATCTTGGGCAGATTTTGCTAAATCGGGCAAGGTCATTGTTTTTGTTTGGTTTTCTTTTAGTATAGCAAATTTTGATTGTGCAAGGTGGATTCGACTAGGAAGTACAGGTAAAGGACGAAGTTCGCCATCTTTAAATTCATTGGTAGAGGCAGTAACTTGGATGGAATAAAGATGAATATTACGAGGTGCATACAATGTCCAAGTGAGATTAGTACTTTTCTTTGCACTAGCTTGCCATATTTGTGTATGATTCGTAAGTTGAAAATCGCTAGATCTATCTTGTTTTGTTTCTGGATCAATGATTTTGATAGTTGCTTGGCCTTGCAATAGTTGATCGGACGCATTGTTGATCACAACTTTTAAATCAGCTCTATCACCTTCTCGTAGGAATCTTGGAACATAAGGACGAACCATTAAGCTTTTTCGTGTGACAACTTCTTTTTTAGATGTCATAAAACAAAGATCTTTTGTCATAGCATGAACGTACAAGTTCCATGATGTTACGCTTTCAGGAGCTGTGAATTGAATATATACTCTTCCTTGATCATCTGTAGTTAAGTGAGGTTGAAAAAAAGCTGTTTCTCTAAAGTCAGAACGAATTGTATCTGGTTCCATGGCAACATTAGAAGTGGAATCTCCTGTTTCTTTATCTGCGTCCTGAACAGGCATTTCACCTTTATTTGACATGCTTTGACTCTTGACTGCTACTTTCCCTGCAGATCTCCTAGGAGCAGATTCTAATGCTACTGATTCATCACACATTGCTTCAGGTTCACAACTAGGAGCTGCCATATATGATTTATACATTCGTCTTTGACCTAAACCTCCAATGGGGTAATTATCAAAACATTTGAAAGAGTCTAATGACCAAGAGGGAGCGTGGACATATGGATTCCATAGTGGGGAATATAATGTATTGAGCGTGCAGTAAGATAGATTAGAACGGAGATAGGAAGTTCCTAATTTAGATGCAAATAAATTGGAAAATTGTGGTGTGTTATGGGAGCAAAAAAAGTCTAGACTTCGATCATACATATAGGCAAGGACTTCTGCTGCTACTGCTTTATCGTCGTGGGATTGAACAATGACTTCCCATTGTTCTTTTTGTCCTGGTGTGAGCAAGTCACGAAAATGAGAAAAAGAAATCTTGAGTGACTTATTATCCCAAGGAACATATACCTGAGTAAAGATGTCGTAAAATTTATAGTCCATAATAGAGAAAAGTCGTAGACTGAAACCACCACGGTGCTTTTCTTGGATAGGAATTTGTAAAAATTGGTTTTTTATTTGAACGTGTTGTATTCGTTCTTCTAGTTTTCTATCTAAGTATCGTTCATAATATGCAGTTTGACCTTGTTGCCCAGAGGCAAAGAAAATCTCTGCTTTTTCACCAACGTTCACATGTGCTTTTCTAGTTAATAGAATAAAAGGCACACCAAGTTGTATATTTTCATCTACCACGAGGAATTCTTTTTGTGTTTTATATTCATTGTTGTAAATATCGTGCGTTGTGTAATACACTCGATAGGCACCTGGTGCTAGATTACTAAAAATTGCAAATGCTTTTCCTTCATTGTCGTGTTTGACTGGGCCTTGTTGGATAATGGAATTATCTTTTAAAAAGTATAAGTATTGACCAAGTGGCTTATTTGGTTCCCATCTGTCTCGGAGTCGATCTCCTGGTGTGCTAAGCCTATTTTTCTTAGGTTCTAAAGGAAGTTTATCTGGTGTTAAAACAGAAGTAGGAATCTGTAAGTTGACGAGTTGATAATATCCTTCACCATTTTGTGGTACTGAACTTAAGTCTGTCTTTTTTATTTCAATATTAATTTGTTCATTAGGAAGAAAATAATTGTACTCTGCATTGAGATTAGCTTGTACTGCAACGAATCCAATGGGATAATTATATTCTGTACTTCTTGTTTCGCCACCTTCGTCTAGTACTTCTGCACTAACTTTAAATTGGTAATACACAGATTTATCTACATTAGGATCTGCTTTAGGTACAAAGGGAATGATAAATTTGCCTTCATCTGTTATTTTTATTGTGCCTGATGCTACTTCGTACACGTTTTTAGCATCTTGATTATCATAGAACCACCAATACCACCAAGGGAAAATTGGTTCACGTGTCACTCTATATCTCACTTCAGCATTAGAAACTGGCATCCCAAAATAATACCTAGCTTGACCTGTAACTTGAACATTTTCATTGAGTTTTAAAGGTTTCTCTGGTTTTTCTAAAGTAACTTCAAAAGTTGGGCGTTTATATTCTTCCACTCGTACATAAGCATTGCCATAAATTTTTCTGGAAGTTGTTAAACGTTCCAATATATTTTCAAAGATGTTTTGTTTTGGTGTGCAACTTGCTTCTATACGATAACGTCCTAATGCTCGCCCTGTTGGTATTTCAAATTCTCCACTAACAGTTCCATATGCATTAGCCTGAACAGTTTGTGAAGCAATGAGTTTGTTATTATAATCAAAAAAGTGGACAACAATATCTTGGTTAGCATATGTATAATATACACCTGTTTTAGAATTGCCACTATATGTAACGACTTTGTAATAAAGTTTTTGAGTGGGGCGATAGATACTTCTATCTGTATAAATAAAGCATCCTTTTGTTTCTTGTTCAGGATTTCTTCGATAGGAATATAAAGAATTTGTATCGTAACTGACTTGACCATTATGACGCACTAAGACAAAATCTCGTTGAATAGAACTGGCATTAGAAATCAACACAGTGCCTTTTTGATTTGTATAATATGTATGGACAAGCAATGGTGCTCGGTTATATTCATAGCGATATAAACTGACTTGGGCATTGGGTACTGCTTCGCCTTTTTTCCCATCCATAACAAAGATTTCCCAACCACTTTCTACTTGGTTTATGAGAGTAACATAATCTGTAACAAGAAATGTTGTTCCCATAATATAATTCATATCGTTTTCGATAGCAAAATCTTGTCTATAGGATGCAGCAATAACATAAAAACCTTGCTGTGCAATTTTCGGAGTGGATTTTGCTCTATGGAATTGGTAATCGCCTAAATTTTCAACACGTTCTGACCATATATAATCTGGGGTTTGTTGTTGGAGAATATTGCGTAAATCTTCGTTATAAATACTGCCAATATATCGTTTTTTTCGCATAAAAAAGGATTCAAAATCAACTTTGTATGCACGAAAATAGAGCATATCAATGTTTTTATAACGAATTGTTAGAGAAGGTACGTTAAGACCATCCAACGACATAGTTTGTACGCTAAAATTGGGTTCTTCAATGGATGTGTATAATTGTTTACATTTTTGTCCACCAGGACTATCTGGATATTTTTCAAATGCAAATTTTGCAATATCGTGTGCTAAGACTAAATCATCCTGATCTTGTACAATTTGTGCCAATTCATATTGACCTGCTGCCCACCAAGGATATGTTTGATATTTTGGCAACATTGCTTGTAATCTATCTTGCAATAATTTTTTATTTTCTTGCGTTGTAAAATGGGTCTTCAAAATGCGAAAACGCAATAATTGCGTTTCTAGCATACTTTCCATTTGATTTTGTGTTTTATTCCAATAATATAACTCATCTAAAAGATAGACTAGCCTTTGTAATGGGTGCGTTGTTACATCGCAAAAATAATTATCTTCCATTCGTGTTCGTGCTTCTGGGTCTGAACTTAACATTTCTAAATTTAAAAGATGTTTTTCTTTCAGTTGAATGGGCGTCCAAGTCACAGTGTTTGCTAAAAAATCTACCCATTGTGTAACTGAAAAATCTCGCAATGTAGCAAAAATATGTTGGGGATATCCATTTCGTTGAATATAAGTTGAAAATTCATGAACATATCGTCTGCTTAATAGTTCTTTATTTTGATATGCTATGCTATATTGTTTATTAATTTCTTCAAAAATTTCAAAGGCAGTCCATTGTTTTAATGTTTTATTATCTGGATCGTTTATTTTTTCTCTTTGATTAATTTCCCATGAATAAGAATTGTAATAATCAAATAATGTGTTAGCTAAAAATAAATGTAAAATACTTTTTTGTAGCACTTGGGTAGGCCATTGTTTTTCCCAAAGAATTTTAACAGCAGTTTCATATCCATGAAGACCACGTTCTAAAGCAACCATACGAATTAAAGCTTTTTGCCATTCTTCTTGGTTTTGCTGTGCCACAGCATTTTCATATATTTTTAGCACCATTTGTTGGGCAGCATTATATTGATCTGATTCTTCTAATTTTTGTACTTCTGTCCACATAGATGAAATTTCCTGCGCTTGTATCCAAGGCTGAAACAGCATCAGACTAAGAAAAATAAAAAATAACCACCGCATAATTTACCTCTTTTCTTTTACTTAAATATGAAGAAATATTATTTAAGAAATACAATTTCCTTATAACCGGTGATATTTTAATTATACTATATTTTTTATCAAATTACATTATTTAAATAAAAAATAGCTTCCAAAAATATGCTTCCATTTTATTAACAATATTTCTTCTTTTCTTCAACAAGTTTTACAAATTTACAAGATTATAAATTGACAAATTTCTCATGGTATGATAAAAGATTTATCAAATATACAGAAATCATCCAATACTAACCTTACAAGGATTATAGTGATGAAACATCCAACACAAACAACATCTCAAGAAACTATCAGCGATGAAAATTTTGCTCAATATGCTCAACAGACTACTCAAAAAAAGCCGATAGAAACTATCACAGATGAAACCACACAAAAAGAATCGATAGAAACTGTCACCGATGAAAATTTTGCTCAATATGCTCAACAGACTACTCAAACAACATCTCAAGAAACTGTCACAGACGAAAATTTTTCTCAAATAAAAACTATCACAGATGAAAATTTTTCTCAACATGCACAACAGAATATTCAAAAAGAGCCTCTAAAAACTATCACAGATGAAACTTTCTCGCAACATGCACAACAGAATATTCAAAAAGAACCTCTAAAAACTATCACGGATGAAACTTTCTCGCAAAGCGAGCAAAATTTGCAAGATCCAATACAACTACCACCTCAAAACACAATGGATGAAACTTTTGCTCAAAAAGCAAAAACTTTGCAAAATTCATCTACAAATTATATTTTAAATCTACCTTGCATTGAAATTGGAACCATCATTAAAAATCAATATCAAATTGTTAAAGTCATTGCCAAAGGTGGCATGGGAATTGTATACCAAGGTCTAGATCTTATTAATCAACGTGACATTGCAATTAAAATGATTTATTCCAGTGCTTCTAGTAAATCATATGAAAAATTATTGCTTCGATTTCAAAAGGAAGCTTCTGTTTGTCTGCGTCTAAACCATAGAAATGTCATTCATATGTATGATCTTGGTGTTTACCAAAATCAAATTCCTTATATTATTATGGAATACGTAAAAGGAAAAAATATTTTAAAGTATGTGGAAGAACGTTGCCCTGATAATATTATGGAACAAGTTTTATTGATAAAAAAAGTAGCCATGGGATTAGATTATGTCCACAAAAAACAATTACTCCATCGTGATATAAAACCTGACAATATTATTGTACGACCTAATGGCGAACCTGTTTTAATTGATTTTGGCATTGTAAAATTAAAACAAGATACGTCTTGGGATTTAACAAAAGAGGGTGAATTATTAGGAACATTGCAATATATGCCTTTAGAACAAACAAACATGACGAAAAAACGTGTAGATGCAAGTAGTGACATTTATAGTTTAGGGTTAGTATTCTATGAGATTTTAACAAAACAAGAAGCGTATTCTGGTACGATTCAAGAAATACTGTACCAAATGGTGAATCACTATCCACCTATTCCGAGTTCTATAAATTCCAATATTCCTAGAGATTTAGAAGAAATTGTTTTAAAATGTATAGAAAAAGAACAATCAAAACGTTACAAAAAAACAAGTCATTTAGTGCGTGATCTAGATAATTTTCTTCAAGGAAAATCATCTAAATACGAAATAACTAAAAATTATAAAAGAAAAGTTTTTTTCCATAAATATAAAATTCATTGTTTAGTAGTATGTTTCTTTCTGCTTGTATGTAGTCTGAGTGCTTGTACATATTGGCGATTCTCATCAAAATCTACACAAGAAAAAACTTTAGTACATACAGAAGTTTCTTCTATTTCAAACTCTGATAAACAAAAAAAGGAATTAGAAAAAGCAAAAAAAGAAATGGAAGAAAAAAGAGTAATAGAAGAAGAACAATTAAAGAAAGAACAAAGGGAAAAAGAAGAAGAAGAGGAAAGAAAACAAAAACTTGCAAAGGAAGGTTTTATATCTAGAGAACCTAAAACATATACATGTGGAGATTTTGAAAATACAATAAATGAATATTACCACACAGAAACAGAGATGGAATTTTGCGAAATTCTAGGTGGGGAATTTTTAATGGCAAAATATGAATGCACACAAAAACAATGGAAAAAGATTATGAAATCTGAACCTTGGAAAATAAAAACATTCAAGGCTTATTGGGATGAAAAGAATAACCAAGGGAAGTACTACAGTGACACAGAAGACGGTAAAATGATATATATTATTTGTAAAGAAGATGAAAAAAATCCAGCAGTACATATATCTTTAAAAGATTGTGTAGAATTTTGTAAAAAAACTGGTTTTAGTGTACCTACAGAAGAACAATGGGAATATGCTTGTCGAGGTGGTAGTCAAGATAAATATTCTTTTGGTAATGATGAAGAACAATTAAAAGACTATGCTTGGTATCAGGAAAACAGAAGAAAGGAAATAGGAGAACATACACTGCAATTTGTTATTCAACCAGTAGGTCAAAAACATCCCAATGCCTATGGTTTATATGATATGCATGGTAATGTTAGTGAGTGGTGCGATAGTCAACAACTAAACTATGAGGAGATACAAAAATTAGGTGATAAAGAAAAACGAAAATATTCGAAAAATCCAACTGATTCTCATTATGTTTTTCGTGGTGGTCATGTTGCTTCCTCAGCAGAGGATTGTAGTTCTAGCAAGCAAGGTCATAGAATTGCAGAAAATATTTCCTATACTCGAGGCGTACGATTTGTTTTTAATATTCCATAAAATTTTTATTTTCTCTAAAAAAGAATGAAACATTTTTTGATATTTTTCGTTTTTTATTCCAAAAAATTTTATAAAAATTTTAATTCTTCTATAGCATTTTTTTGAATTGATAAAAAATTTTTTCTTGTTACAATGGATATAATAAAATTTATAGATAAAAAGATAATATACAATATGGATAATTATTGAATTTAGAAAGGTTTATATCATTTTAATGGAAAACTATGAATTTAAGACCATTGAAGAAAAATGGCAAAAAAAATGGGATGAAGAAAAAACATTTGCATGGAAGCAAGATAAAAATAGAGAAAAAATGTATATACTAGTTATGTTTCCATATCCTTCTGGAGCATTGCATATGGGGCATATTTTAAACTATACATTGAGTGATGCTATTGTTCGTTATAATTTTTCTCAAGGAAAAAATGTTTTTTCACCTATTGGATGGGATGCATTTGGTCTACCAGCAGAAAACGCAGCTATTAAAGCTGGGACTCCTCCTAAAAAATTTACTCGAGATAATATTGACAAGATGCGGGAGCAAATGAAACGATCTGGTTGGGCCTATGACTGGTCTACAGAAGTAGCAACTTGCCATCCTAAATATTACAAATGGACTCAGTGGTTATTTTTGCAATTTTTTAAACAAGGTTTGGCATATAAAAAACTTTCTGCAGTGAATTGGTGTCCGCATGATAAGACTGTTTTAGCTAACGAACAAGTACAAGATGATAAATGCGAACGTTGTGGTGCCACTGTAGAAAAAAAAGATTTAAACCAATGGTTTTTTAAAATGTCAAATTTTGCACAACGTCTTTTAGATGGTCATCAACTTTTAGAAAATAATTGGCCTGAAAAAGTCATCAAAATGCAAAAAGAATGGATTGGACGAAGTGAAGGAGCTCGCATTGATTTTCGTTTAGAAAATAGCGAAGACATTATTTCTGTATTTACGACTCGACCAGACACTGTATATGGTGTAACATTTATGTCTCTTGCACCAGAACATCCCATCATTGAAAAATTACTGGTCAACAATCCACGTGAAAAAGAAATACGACAAGCCATTCAAAAAATGCGTTGTCAATCAAACATAGAACGAACTAGCGAAAATAGTGAAAAAGAAGGTATCTTCACTGGTCATTATTTAATCAATCCCTTTAATCAATCAAAAGTAGAATTGTGGATTGCTAATTATGCATTGATGGAATATGGAACTGGGGCTGTTATGGCAGTTCCTGCACACGACCAACGTGATTTCCTTTTTGCAAAAAAATATGGTTTAGATATAAAAGTTGTCATTCAACCAGAAGATACAATAATTGATCCAAAAACTATGACAAAGGCATATGAGGAAGATGGTGTGCAAGTAAATTCTGGACAATTTGACGGCATTCCTAATCGAACAGCATTATCGCAAATTGTACAATATGCCAAAGAACAAGGATTTGGTGATTTTACGATTCATTATCGCCTTAAAGATTGGCTTTTATCTCGACAACGTTATTGGGGTACACCAATTCCTATTATTCATTGTGAAGATTGTGGAAAAGTGGCTGTTCCTGATAAAGATTTACCAGTAACACTTCCTGAAAATGTAGAATTTTTACCAACCGGTGAATCTCCTTTAAAACATTGCCAAGAATGGATTCATGTTCCTTGTCCACAATGTGGAAAAATGGCACAACGAGAAACAGACACCATAGACACTTTCATTGATTCTAGCTGGTATTTCCTACGCTATATTTCTTCTAGAAACGAAGACAGTGCTTTTGATCAAGAATTAAGCAAAATTTTATTGCCTGTGGATTTATATATTGGTGGTAGCGAACATGCCAACATGCACTTGATCTATGCTCGTTTTTTCACCATGGTTTTGAATGATTTAGGTTATCTTAATTTTTCTGAACCCTTTCCACGCCTTTTTTGCCAAGGATTGATTTGTAAAACTGCTCATTGGTGTCCAGAACATAGTTGGACTTCTGAAAACGACATTGATTTTATTTGTAGCAATTGTCAAAAAATAGATCCTTCTTATATAGATTTAAAATCTGAATATGTAGAAGTTGTAGATGATGCTGGACGTAAAAAAACAGAAAAAGTCAACAAACTGTATTGCAAACTTTGTCAAAATGAAATCAAGGCGTTCCATAGAAATTGTGGCAAAGAAATTTGTTCTGAGATGGCTAAAATGTCCAAAACTAAAAAAAATGGCGTTAGTCCCGACCATTTATTTGAAAAATACGGTGCAGATACACTTCGAGTGGGCATTTTACGCCTTGGTCCTGTAGACCAAGAACTTGTATATTCTGAAAGCGTTATGACAGGGGAATTTAAATTCTTGCAACGCCTTTTCAATACTGTTCGAGAACATGTAGACGAATGGAAAAATACAACACGCTACACACCTACAAAAAATCCTTTGAATAAAGATGAAAAAGATCTACGAAGACGCACGCATGCTACTTTGCAAGACACAGAGCGTGCTTTTCAAAAAGATTTTTCATTCAACACATTAATTGCAAGACTACATGAATTGCTACGTGACATTTCTCGTGCTGAAAATGTTTCTGCTCCCATTTTAAGAGAAGCTGTAGATGTATTGCTTTTCTCCCTTGCTCCTTTTGCACCACATTTAGCAGAAGAACTTTGGCAAATGTTAGGGAATGATACACCTTTATTGCAATCACCTTGGCCTACGTTTGATGCCAAAGCACTTATATTAGACGAAGTGACCATTGTTGTTCAAGTCAACAGCAAAATCAAAGACAGAATTTCTATTCCTGTAGATTTAAGTGACGAAGAAATTAAAGAACTCGCTCTATCTTGTGAGAAAGTTAAAAAAACTATTGGTGATAAACAAATACGAAAAACACTCATTGTACCCCAAAAATTAGTCAATTTTATTATATGATTCCACGATATTATAGTTTTTTTTCGTTTTATATAATAAACAGATACTTTTAAAATGTAATAAACAAGCTTAACAAGCAAAAGCTTGTCTAGGAAATAATAAACGAGCAAAAGCTTGTCTAGGAAATAAAAATATGTTTTTGAAAAAATCATTAGATACATTAAAATCTGCACTAGGAAAAACAAGAAAAGTTTTTACTTCTAGTATTCGAAATTTATTTAGCATTGGTCGCAAGATTGATGATGAATTATTAGAAAAATTAGAAGAAACTTTGATAATGGCTGATGTAGGGGTTAGCACTACACAACAATTAGTAAAAAAATTACAAGAAGCATATAAAAATAAAGAAATTAAAGACAAAGATGAAATCATCAATTTTTTACGCTCTGCTTTAAAAGAATTACTAACTCAAAAAAGTAATGAAATTCATTTTGCAAAAGAAGGATTAACTGTTATATTAGTAGTTGGAGTGAATGGTTGTGGAAAAACAACATCGATTGCAAAATTGGCTCATCATTTTTCTGAACAAGGGAAAAAAGTAATATTAGCAGCGTCCGATACATTTCGTGCTGCTGCCATTGAACAACTAGAAACTTGGGCCAATCGCATTAAAGTAGAAATCATTCGCCAACAATCTGGTTCAGATCCAGCAGCAGTTGCATTTGATGCTGTAGATGCTGCTTTATCTAGAAAGGCAGACATCTTAATTGTAGACACAGCTGGACGATTGCACACACAGAAAAATTTAATGCAAGAGCTTGAAAAAATTTATCGCGTTATAGGAAAAAAATTGCCAGGTGCTCCCCATGAAGTATTGCTAGTTCTTGATGCTACTACAGGACAAAATGCGATTTTGCAAGCACAAACATTTAAAGAAGCGGTAAATGTCACAGGGCTTGTTTTAGCAAAACTGGATGGCACTGCTAAAGGCGGTGTTGTCATAGCCATCCAACAACAAGTAGACATTCCTGTGAAATATATAGGAATAGGTGAACAATATAAGGATCTAGAATCTTTTGATGTAGAAAGATTTATAGATGCTTTACTATCGTAGTTTCAGATCATTCTGAAACATGTATTTTGGAAAGGTGTTTTTTATGCTTATTTTAATATGTGATGCTTTTGATAAATCTTTACCTAATCGCTTAAAAGAATTTGGCGAAGTTACTGATGATATTGCTAGACTTCCAGAAGCAGAAATTGCTTTAGTACGTAGCAAAACAAAATGCACAAAAGAATGGATAGATAAAGCCACTAACTTGAAAATGATCATCCGCGGTGGTGTTGGAATGGACAACGTTGATATAGAATATGCTAAAGAAAAAAACATCATTGCAGTAAATACACCCGAAGCATCTAGCATCGCAGTTGCTGAACTTGCATTTGCTCTCATGATTGCAATGCCCAATCAAATTATTAAAGGTCATGAAGGCATGATTCAAGGAAAATGGCTTAAAAAAGAATGCAAACGTACAGAATTATATCAAAAAACACTCGGCTTAATTGGAAGTGGTCGTATTGGTCGTGAATTGGCGATTCGAGCTAAAGCTTTTGGTATGAAAGTCATTGCATATGATATAATTGCTGGTGCCAATGCTGATGTAGTAGAACAAAAAACATTTGATGAAGTTCTCAGTCAATCTGATTATATTAGTTTACATGTTCCAAAAACTCCTTCTACCATAGGCATGATTTGCAAAGAAAATATTGCAAAAATGAAAGATGGTGTCTATCTCATCAATACAGCACGTGGTGCTTGTGTTGTAGAAGAAGATATTGTAGAAGCACTCAAGAGTGGAAAAATTGCAGGTTATGGCAATGATGTTTGGGCAAGTGATCCTCCAGAAAGCACACCATTGACAAGTGCTCCCAATGTTGTTCTCACTCCTCATATTGGTGCATCTAGCGACGAAAACCTACTCAGAATTGGCGACATTATTGTTGAAAAAATCAAAACATTTGTAGCCGAAAAAAAATAGGGCGAGAAAGGCGTCCCGTAATATGATGCCTTGAAACAATAATTCCCTAATGGTTTAAGTTTCGTTTCAAAACTATTAGGGAATTTTCAAGAATCTATTTACAAAACATACAATATGGCCAAAGGAAAAAGAGTTGCTGAATTAATCCAAACAGTAGAAAATAATTCCCTTGAACCTACCAAGTCTTTGGACAGTATTAAAAAAGCTCCAGGACAAGTTGGCTTACATAATCAACATTCCGTTGACGGTATTCGTCGTGCTAAACCTGAAGATCGTGTTGATAAAGGAGAAAAAATTTTCATCAATGCATCAACTCCCAAAATTGCTGATCAAACGTATGATTGCTATAATCCTATACGAAAAGTCACAGTTCCCAAAAAGAGAAAAGAATCATAGTCTCTGTGAAAAAAAACAATTCTAGCCTCTGTAAAAGAAATAATTCTAGCCTCTGTGAAAATCAGAGGCATTTTAAATCAGAGGCATTTTTAAAGGAAAATCATGGACTTTGTTTTTGGAAAAACTTTACAATTCCATAGAAAGCAAAAAAAAATAACATTACAAACACTAGCTGAGCAAATTGATTCTTGCAAAGGCTATCTTTCTAACATTGAAAATGGGAAACGACTTCCCCCATCTGATCATCTTATTAAAAAAATTGCCAAAGTTTTAAATATTCCTGCCCGAGATTTACTTAGACTTGCCCATATTGATAAAATTCCTAAAGACATCAAAGCAGAATTAAAAACATCTACTATTATTTCATCTAACAATAAAAAATCGAAAAATATCATTGTAAGTTCTCTAATACATAAACAGGAAGATAACTTTCCTAAAGGTTATCTTCCTGTTCTTAAAGGAAATCCATTTCCCAGTCAATTTATAAATTTAGAAAACTTATTAAAAACTACAAAAGAAGTCGTGCAATTTAGTATTCCAGGTATCAAAATTGACTTTGCTTTACAAATTTGTGACAATAGTATGTGCAATAAAGAAAATCCACTCTTTCAACAAGATTCTATTGTCTTATTCAGGCCCATAAAAAAGCCTTTCTTAGGCATTCCTGTTTTTATTATCTATAAAAACCTCGACAAAACTTGCAACAGCACATTTCGAATAGTAAAAAATATCACGAATACAATCATTACATTGCATCCTATCAATAGGCAATACAAAAAAGAAATCCATCTAGTGCGTAAAAACATTGTGGGTATATGGAAAGCCATTGCCTGTATTCAGGGGATTAATTAATCTGGTAATGAAATTTTTGTTGACTATGATTTACAATTTTTTTATCGATAAAACGAAAAAAAATATTTTGAGATAAACAAAATACTTTTTGGTCATACAATTCTAAAGGACTTTCTAAACGAAATTTTATTTGATATATTTCTTTTGAAGGTGTTACAAATGTTCCATGACGACTATCTAAATCATGTAAAAAATATTTTCCATTTTTCTCTAAAATAGCAGCATGTTTCCCACTAATAGATTTATAGGATGGATCAGATAATTTTAAATCCTTATTTCTACGACCTAATAAATAAGGAAAATTTGTAATCACTACAGAATGAATGATGCGGTTATTTTCCCATTGAAATAAAACGAATTTTTTATCATTATATTTCACAGAAAATGTATGTGTTCTTGCTAGCCAAAAAAAATCTTCAGACATTAATTCAACATCTTCGTTTTTATCTAATACAATTTTTTTTTCTTGAGATAAAGAGAAAATTCCACAACGACTATCTAAATCTTTTAAATAATAAGAATCATCTTGACAATAAATTTCTGCATGATTTTTGCTAATAGATTCATGTTGTAAATAAATCTCATTTTTATATGTACGACCTATACGAAATGGCAAAAATGAAACTGGGAATGTTTCTTCTAATTTTGTTAATAAAAATTTTCCTTCATCCTGTTTTTGTACATTCCATTTTTCTAAAAATACACCATATACAAAACTTTCTTGCATTTGATTCCATAAAGCAAACCAATCATCTTTATTTCTTGAAATTCCATAACGTTTTTTGCAAGACGGCAGAGGTACTGCTAACTTTGCATGATCATACAAAGGTTGTTGGTTTTTTCGTCCTTGCTCTAAAAGAGAAACGTCCAATGAAAATTTCAAACTCTTTTCTTCTGTTCGATCTAAATTTTTTACACGTCTCTTTCTTATATCTTGGTATGGTATAAAATATGCAGACTTCCCCCCTACATGAACGGTCTCCCCATTTTGTTTAGCAAGTATAGCGGCTTGATTGACATAGACAGCAGCAATATATGCTTCGTAACAATATTCTATCAACTTGCCAATATAAGGTTTATTCGATTTATTAGCTACAGAGACAATAAAAAAATCAATCATAGTAGAAACACTATGAAAAACATCAATGTCTGGCAATTCTTTTCCTAAATACACACAAAAATCACCAAAACCAGTATTCACAAAAACATGAAAAATATTTACCTGATTTTCAATAAATTCTTCTTGTAAAAATTTTTGAATTTTTTTTCCACGTTTAAAAAATATAAGAGATTGATTTTTCCCATTCTGAGTATACGAACTACTAACAATAATTACATCTTGTTCAATATGGAGCAACAGACGTTCAATTGTGGAATCTAACAATTCACTCCCTAAATTTTGAGGGAAAATAACCCAATTTGCTTCCTCTTCCCACAATGCTGTACCTAACATATTTTTAATCACATTATAAGAATCTTCTTCTTGCGGACGTTTTTTTATTTGTAATACAGATACTTTGGATGGCTTAGGAACTGCTGTATCTTGCAAATCATGAATATAAATTTGAGGTATCATACATGAACACCTTTCATATTTTTCATTTTTCATTTTTTATAAATGAGATCTATACTTTACTCAAAATTATAGCAAAAAAATTAAAAATTTAAACTTATTTGTAAGAATTCGTAATAATTTTAAAAAGAATAAAAATTTTTCTTGCTATTTTTTAGTTTTAGAATAAAATAATAAAAAAAGAAGTTGCTTTTCTTAGAATATAAAATTTATCATCATAGTGGGTTATTCATGTTTGAATCAATATCCAATAAATTTCAAAGTATTTCCCGACGACTCTTTTCACCTGGTCAATTGACAGAAAAAAATATCCAACAAGGACTTCAAGAAATCAAGACAGCACTTTTAGAAGCTGATGTTAATTATAATGTTGTTAAAAACTTTATAGAAAATATCAAAGAAAAGGCTGTAGGTGAAGAAGTACTCAAGAGTGTATCTCCAGCACAACAAGTTATAAAAATTGTTTCTGACGAACTAGAAAAATTAATGGGACCTGTGGAACATTCCATCACCATTTCCAAAAATCGTCACACTACAGTTATCATGATGATTGGTTTACAAGGTAGTGGGAAAACAACGTCCTGTGCTAAATTAGCTCGATATTTACAAGACAAACATGGACATAAACCACTATTAGTAGCAGCAGATACACAACGACCAGCTGCCATTGAGCAACTTAAAATACTAGGTGAAAGCCTTGAAATACCAGTATTTTCCCAAGCAAATGCAACGCCTCCCAAAATTTGCGAATCCGCTGTTGCCCATGCAATCAAAACAGGAAGAGACATAACAATTCTAGATACGGCAGGACGACTTCACGTCGATGAAGTATTGATGGAAGAACTCCATCAAATTCAAAAATTGTCCAAACCCGATAACATTTTTCTTGTCTGTGATGCAATGACTGGACAAGATGCTGTGCACTCTGCACAAGAGTTTAATAACCGCTTAGATATAGATGGAGTTATCTTAACAAAATTAGATGGAGATGCTCGAGGTGGTGCTGCACTTTCTATAAAAGCAGTCACTGGCAAACCCATTAAATTTGTTGGCACAGGCGAAAAAACAGATCGATTAGAAGAATTTCATCCCGATCGCATGGCATCCCGAATTTTAGGGATGGGAGACGTAGTTAGCTTAGTAGAAAAAGCCGAAAAATTTATCAATGAAGAAAAAGCACAAGAATTAGAACAAAAATTCTTAGAAGCTTCATTTACACTAGAAGATTTTTTAGAACAATTCCATACCATAAAAAAAATGGGCAGTTTTCAAGAACTTCTAGGAATGCTACCAGGCGGTCTTGGTACTCAACTACAAAACTTACCTATTGAAGATAAACAAATCAATAAAGTCGAAGCCATCATCTATTCCATGACTCCAGAAGAACGCCAATATCCAGAAAGAATAGATGGACGAAGACGTGCACGCATTAGCAAAGGAAGCGGTACAACCATTCAAGATGTCAATTTTTTACTAAGACAATTTCGAGAAATGCGAAATATGATGCAAAATTTAGGAAAAATGAGTTCTATGATGGGCATGATTCCTGGTATGGGTGGAGTATTCAATCCCAAGAAAAAAATTCACACAAGAAGAAAAAGATAATCGTTTTAGACCATTTTTAGTAACTAGAAATTAAGGAAGTATTTATATGGCAGTCAGAATTAGAATGACTCGTCTTGGAAGATGCAATCGACCATTTTATAGAATAGGTGCTTATGACTCTCGTTCTCCTAGAGATGGAAGATGCTTAGAAAACCTAGGCTGGTACAATCCTGTAGAACAAAATGTTGATCAACAATTAAAAGTAGATATTCAAAGAACAGAACATTGGCTTTCTGTAGGAGCGTTGCCAACTCCTAAAGTAGCATATCTACTCAAAAAAGCAGGAATCAAACTCCATAAAGAACCTATAAAAAAAGACAAACCAAATAAAAAAGAAGTAAAAGCAGAACCTAAAGTTGATTTAAAAAATAAGAAGAAAAATAAAAATCAAAAGAAGAAAAAAGGTTAATTGCTATTGAAAATGCCCTACTTTGCATAGAGTAGGGT
>JAGOMP010000051.1 GCA_017993505.1 Planctomycetota bacterium | reverse complement strand
GCAATGCAGTCAGATTTAGTAATAAATCAGATTGTAACCAGCAAGGTTGAAACAGAAATACAACAGAAATCTTATTTATAGATTTTTATAGCTATTTATAGGATTTTATAGGTTTGTAGGAACGGATAGTTGGCAAATTATAATATAATAGTGATATTCACTTACTATTATATTATAATTATTACAAATATTTAACTATTAATAGAATTAATAGAATTATTAGCTATTACAAATTATTAAAAATATTGTTTTAAATATTTTTTTATCTTCAAATTTGCTTTTATAGCAAAAAGGAGAAGAAAATCTCCATGGAACGGGACGATTCAGAATTAAAACTAGTTTTAGAAACAGGAAAACAAAAAGGCTTTTTAACATACGATGAATTTCAAGATTTAATGCCTGATGAAGATCCTGAAAAATTAGACAGTATTTTGATGACCTTAGATGAAAATGGCATTGAACTTGTAGAAAGTGACTCTACCAATGACAATTCTTTTCATTCTGATGGCGACGATGAATTGGAAGAAGAATTTATTGATGATATGGGGTCAGAACGAATTGATGATCCTGTACGAATGTATTTAACTCAAATGGGCGAAATTCCTTTACTTTCTAGGGAAGAAGAAATTCGCTTAGCCAAATGCATTGAAGTCACCAGAAAACGTTTTAGAAAAAAAGTTTTAGAATCTGAACTTTCTTTATATACAGCGTTGCGAATTTTAAAAGAAGTGCAAAATGGTGAGCTTGCCTTTGATCGAACATTGAGTGGCAGTAACACATTAGATATTAAGAAAAAAGAATTAGAAGAACGTCTTCAACAAAATATCAGTACACTTGAAAAAATGTTAGAGGAAAACGGAAAAAATTTTAAAAAATATTTAGCAGCACCCGTAAAATCAGCAGAACGCAATCAACTCGCGTTAAAAATCAAATTACGACGAAAAAAAGGAGTGATTCTTTTAGAAGAACTCGGATTGCAAACAAAAAAAATTCGCCCCATGATGCAAGAACTCAAAAAAAAGGCAGATAAAATTGATAATTGTATGAGAGAGCTCATGGAAATTGAAAATGATGAAACGAAACGTTCTAGAAGCGAAAAACTCAGACATGAATTAGAAAAAATCGAATGGGATACACGAGAAAGTCCAGAAAAACTTTTAAAACGATCCAAACAAATAGAAGAACGATACGAAAATTACGAAAATGCAAAACGAAAATTATCTAGCGGAAATTTGCGACTTGTTGTATCTATTGCTAAAAAGTATAGAAATAGAGGACTCACTTTTTTAGATTTGATCCAAGAAGGCAATACAGGACTCATGAAGGCAGTAGAAAAGTATGAGTATAGACGAGGGTTCAAATTTTCCACATATGCAACATGGTGGATACGTCAAGCCATCACACGCTCTATCGCAGAGCAAGCAAGAACGATTCGAATCCCTGTTCATATGATAGAGACAATGAGTAAACTTCGCAATGTATCTAAGAAACTTATACAAAAGAAAGGACGCGAACCAACACTAGAAGAAATTTCAAAAGAAACCAACATTTCTGTAGATGAAACTAAACGAGTTATGAAAATAGCAAAATTGCCCATCTCTTTAGATAGACCTATTGGCGAGAGTGATGATTCTTACTTTGGAGATTTTATAGAAGATGAAGGCTCTGAATCTCCTGTAACAGCAGCAACACATGAGATGCTTAAAGATAAAATTGAAAAAGTACTTCAAACTCTAACATATAGAGAACGAGAAATCATCAAATTGCGATATGGAATTGGCGATGGTTACACATACACATTAGAAGAAGTTGGTAAGCTCTTTAACGTCACAAGAGAACGTGTTCGACAAATTGAAGCAAAAGCAGTTCGAAAATTACAACACCCTGTTCGTTCGCGTAAGCTTGAAGGATTCTTAGAAAGTGCTAGAAAATATTAAAGAAATATTCTCGTAAACTTGCAAGATTCTTAGAAAACACTAAAAAATATTAAAGAAATATTCGACAGTAATTTTTTTACAGATTGCTTTTCTTATTGCACATGAAAACTACTGTCGAATATTTCTTTAAATAATTTTTGTTCATTTTCTCTTAATAAATAGTCAATGTCTAGTACAAAGTACATTTGATTGTCGATGTTGGCAATGCTAGCTAAAATAGCTGTTTTTTTTTCCCAAGTTATAGAAGATAAATGAACAATTTGTTCTGGAAAAAGGGGAAGAATATCGTTTACATAATCTACAATGAGACCTGCCACTCTCTCTAAGATTTCTACGATGATAATCCTTGTTTTTTTATTATTGATGATGGGGTCTTGTGCAAGGACTTTTCGTAGATCAAGGACTGGTATGACTATGTTTCGAACGTGGATAATCCCATGAAGTAATCCTGACCATTCTGGAGATTCCATAACAGGAGTGTATCGAATCACTTCTTGCACTTTGTCAATAGGGATGGCAAGGTGATGATTCCCTACTTGAAATGTGACTAATTGTATTGTCATAAGGTATAACTTTCAATGGCTATGGAAAGAGATCTTGTAGCTTGCGAGTAGGAAGTTTATATTATGCCACTCGCCTTTCTGTTCAATATTTTTATGAGGTTTTCATAACAGAATATTAAGATTTAGTATTTTTGATGTAATTCAGTCAATACAGTTTAGACTATTCATTCTGTTTTTTCATAGCTTGTCATCGATATTTGGGGAAGTGGATCTTCTTTTTGTAAATGTTTATATAGTGTTTGTAAGAAGAGTCGATTGTCTAAACAGATGTATTTCATTTCTTTTGCATGAGCTCTATCAAAAGATTTACAAAATCGTAAAAAATAGGCAGGATCGTTTTTTGGGGGTTCTTTTTCACTGCCCCAATTCCATTCGCCTTCTTGAATGTCATTGATGATTAAAGAAAAATTTTCAATACTTTTATTTTTTTGGTGAGCGACATTTCGAACCATAGAAAGTCCTTTTTCAAAAATCATAGGTGACATGATCGCTGAGCCAATAGATAGAAATACACCGTTTTCTAAGTTTGTAAGAGCCTGGACATATCGTAAAAAATCTATTTCTGCTGTAATTCCTATAGCAGCACCATTGGAATAATGGTGAGTATAGATAATGTCATATCCAAAACCTGGGTGTACAGTTAAAGGAACATTATTTTTATAAGCTGAGAAACATAAGCTATATTTTTTCCATGGATGCAAGATGTTGATTTTTTTTGGTTGGATTTGATATTGTTTCATAGTTTGTAAAAGATTATAAATACCTACTGCATTTTTTGTATTAAGAGAAAGCTGTTTTTCTAGATTTTCTGCAATAGAAAAATCTAGTCCATCTTGTGAAATCATCTTACCAATCGCTTCGCCATATCCTTCTCCTTGTGCTGCAGATAAAAGAATCGCAAGATTTATATATGCTGTTGTTTCCTCCCAAATGCCAAATTGACCTTGAGAAAGGTAATGTCTAACATCTTCTTCTGTCTTTCCTTGAAATGCAAATTCCCAGTCATGAATTGTTCCTGCACCATTTGTTGCTAAATGGGTAATCCATTGATTCTCTATCATACTTGCTAATAAAGGTCCAAGACCATTTTTTATTAAATGTGCTCCATATGTAAGAACAATGCTTTTTTTATTTTTTTTAGCTTGTATGATTTTTTGTGCAATTTGTTGAAGTTTTGTATCGAGTTCTTGAGAAATATCAGGGCAAGGGGAATCAGGAAGAATAGCAATTTTGTCTATGGAAGATTTACTAATCCTTGTTTGGAGAGGAAATCGATGTATTTTTTGTCTATCAAATTGTTGCATATTTTTTTCTCATATAAAGTAAGTCTTATAAATCGTTTTTTTTATCACACCATTTTATAAATTGTTTCTTTTATCACACCATTCTATTTTCTACATTTTTTTTATCATCATCTATTTTATAAATCACTCTTTTTATTATCATTCACTTTATAAATTGTTTCTTTTTCATTCATAGTATTCAATTAATTTGTTTTCCTGCATGGTATCAAATAGATTTGTTTTTTATTCATGGAAAGATTGATTAGAACGATATAGATCGTTTAAAGATTCTTCAAGGTTACCTAATTTTTGATAGATTTGAGAACGCAATGCATAATATTCTTTTCTATGGGAATTTATTTTAATAGCTTTGTTAATGTCTTTTAATGCAAGTTGATATTTTTCTGTTTTATAGTAAATTTCGCTACGTGTGAATAAGTATAAGTCGTTGTCTGGTGTTTCTTGCAACGCTTGTTCAATAGTAACCAAGGCATCGTTATATCTTTGTAATTTTTGAAGTGCATTTGTAATGTAGAGAAGATATTGAGCATCTTCTGTTTGTTTGTATGCTTTATAATAGTCTTGAAAAGCTTTGTCTGCTTGATTTTCTAGTAAGTATGTGTGGGCTCTAAATTTTAAGGCGTTTTCATGGGTGGGATTATATTCAAGCACTTTTGTAAAGTCTTCAATGGCTTGTTGTTGGTTTCCTAGGTTTCTTTTTGCCATAGCTCGATTGAGGTAATAATCAGGATTCTCTGGGTCTAGTTGTATAGCATTGCTAAAGTCTTGGATAGCTTGTTCATATTCTCTATTTTGGTATTTTCTAAATCCACGTTTATTGTAATATAAGGCTGTAGGATTAAGTGCAATGGCTTTATCTATATCTTGAAGTGCTTGCAAATAATATTGTGTATATTCTTTTTCAGGTGCATATGCATTTTTTTTGTCTTGTGAAATTTGAAAGGCAATTTCGCTTCTTGCAATGTAAAGTGCATCGTTGGGTTCTATATCAACAGCATTACTATATTCTATATATGCTTGTTCATATTGTTTAAGATGTGCATGAGCTTCTGCTTTTAATGTATATATTTCGCTTGTTCTATATCCTTGGTCTAAAAGTGTGTTACAATCTGTGATGGCTGTTTTATAGGGACCTATTTTAGCGTATTGTCTGGCTCGTAATAGATAAGCAGGATAATATTTTGGATTTGTATGGAGAAGTTTGTTGATTTCTTCTATGCTCATGTTGTCGTGGATTTGTTGTATCTCTTTATCTGTATAGCATTTTGTTTGCGGAATCGTTTTTTGATAATATGCCAGGGCTTCTGTGTTTTGTTGGAGTTGTTGGTGTGTTTGTGCAAGCATGTACAGTACATGTACATTGTCAGGATATAGTTGAAGAATTTTTTGTAAAGGTATTTGTGCTTCTTTATACTGTTGAAGTTGGAAATGTGCTTGGGCTTGGTAGTATAAGAAATCAATTTCATTGGGGTATCTTTCTAGTCCTTGGATGCTAAATTGAATTGTTTGGTCATATTGTTTTGCTTGAAAAGAGTATTGCATAGCAATATAAAAAACCTCTAAAGGACATTTTTTATGTGTAGTGCTTTTTTGCAATAATGGGATGGCTTCTGTATATTTTTCTTGCTCGCCTAGTTGTAATGCTTTTTCATATAATTGTTTAGAGGTCTGTGCATATAATGATGTTAAAAAGATAAGACATAGTATTTTAAATACTCGAATATTCATGTTGTATTCCTTGTTGTATAAATTGGCAAACATTATGACTTATTATAAAGTACAGAACGAGATAAATTGGGCCAATATGATTGGCTTTGCCCAGCCTTTCCTCGGCACAACAATCGGGTAAATATATCTGTGCAAGAATTTACGTAATCGTTCACAGTGAGTAAAGAAGGAGAAGAATCTAAAGATAGAAAATAACAGTTTTCTTTGAAGTCTACAATAAAGTAGGTGCGAAAATAAATCAATCCCATAAGTTTAGCAAGACTATATAATGGATTTTCAATTTCTGTAGGTGTTTCGCATGGAACATATTCATATTGTTCATTTTTCCAATACATTTGTGCTGTGCTAATATGATTGCCAATCACAAGGGAAGTGAGCATGCGTTGAGTAGAAATGCTTTGTTGAAATAAACAAGGTGCTAAATATAAATTTTCAATCTCATTAAAAAAATCTTTAGGAAGTTCATGTTGTAATGTATGGAAAGGAACAAGAGGACGAAAAAATAAATCTCCATGTTTTTCTAGAAATGCCAGCACTGCATCGGAATTGTTGGTAACTAGTGTTTCTAATATTTTCAAGTCTACTAATTTTGCAGCTTGGTATTGATATATTGGATTTCGTGCGATATCTTGACGGTCTGGCTGATTAACCCATAAACAATCTAATACATAGCTTAGACCGTCAATAAATTGACTGCAAGATCTATAGGCAAACATTTTTTCTTGCAAAGAATTAATGTCAGGATCCATTTGCATTACTTTTGGTTCGCACCACCAAACTGTCTTTACTTTATCTAGGCAAAGGCATTCTGTTTGCTCTTTATTCGATAGAAAAATATTATTGCCTTGATTTTTGATTGTTAAAGAACATGAAAATTGTCTAGGAAAAGAGGCAATGTCCCAGATATAGTACCTAGTATTACAATTATTTTCTTGTAGATAATGTAAAACTTGTACTACATCGGGATGTTCTTCAGGTGCAATAATCAATAGTTCTGGTTCTAATATGTTCATGGCTATTTTTGATTAAAGAGAAATTATGAAACAAAAGATCTGTTTTATTTTTCATAGCTAATTTATTTTGGATAATAGAAGAGATCATTGGATGGATCTATTTTCTTTAATAAATATAGCAAATTTTTTTCTTCACTTTTTAATTCTATTTCTTTTTTATTTCTTAATTTAAATCCATATTTTCTATAAGACTTTTGTAATTCATTACGCATATTTTTCATTGTACTTGTCCAAGTTGTTTTTTTAGGATCTAGCAATATATATGATAATGTTCTGTGTATAAGAAATAAAATTTTATTTGTTGTTTCTAGATTTGCATTGGATAATGTTTTAAAAAGTGCTAATAAAAATTTTTCTTGATTGTCGTTTAAAGTTTTTATATTCTTATCAATCGTTCGAATGGCACTAACTCTTCTATTTTTCTCTGATTCTAAAACTTTTTTTTCAGTTTCTAAATCGATTTGTTGTTTTTGAAAATCTTGATAAATAAGTTTAATAAATACTTCATATTCATCTGGACTTTTTTGGATTTGTCTCATAAGTAAGGGAACCATGCGATGGATATTATTATGAAAGTATGTAATTACTTGTTGGTCTACAAAACTCGATTGCCCCTTTATTGTTTTTCCTAAAGTAATGATCTTGGCATATATTGGTTGTGGATATGCTAGCATTGCATACCATGTAGCTTCATGAACTGTTGTTAACGATGGATTACTTAATACTTCTATGAAATAGTCTACAATATTATATTTGCCTTTTTCATATGCTAACAATGTAGCAGGAATAAATATTTGGATAGATTGATATAAACTATCCTTTTCTATTTTGCCTTCTAATATGTTTTGTAATACAGGAAAGGCTACATCATATGTTAGGGCTTGTAAATATATATGGATTCCACGGAGTGTTAAGGACTTAAATAGTTTAGTCCATATTTCTTCTTGGACGTTTGATTCCTGTTTCATTTTTTCTAATTCATCATCCAAAGCTTTGGGATTTCTTTTTTTCAAAGTATCATATACCTCAATTTCAATGGATTTTTTTTCTGCTATTAAGAGATGAATGACTTCATGTATCCTATCAGATCCATATGATTTTAAGGCCGAGGCTATTAAATGCATATATTGAGGTTTGGATACATACTCTAGTAAGTTTGAGAAAACACGAGAATCACCTAGTCTACCCAATACTTCTAATATATTTATAAATTCGTTTTGATGTTGCTTGTTATTTTCTATTATATTTATTCGTTCAAAAAGCTTTTGAATTACATCGTCATCAAATTCAGATTTACCAAATACAACTAAGGTATTTTTGCTGGCTTCTTGTACGCGAACCGAAGTATGGTGTAATTGTTCTATACAAAAAACAATATCCTCAGCATCGCATAAATTCCCAATAACTTCCAATACTACGCTTTGTTGTTCTTCTGAAAGTGTGTTAAAATATTCTTTTAAAGGTTTTCTTACAATGTCTCCAATAGCTATAAAGGCATTTGTAAAATTTTTAAAATATTGATTTTTTATTTCTATTTCTTTTTCTAAGTTCTTTTGTGAATCAATTACATAGGGATGCACAAATTTAGGTAAGAGTTTGTTTAAAGCTGGTTCTCCAATTTTCCCTAAAGAATCAATGGCACGTGCTATAAGAACAGGCTCGTCAAAATATTTTGGATCTATTATAATTTCTATTAAAATTGGTAGCGATTGTTTAGGCCATAAATATAATAATTCTATAATATATTCTTTAATCGTAGATGGTTCAGACTTAGATAGAAATAGTGTTTTGAAAAAATGAAATACTTCTGGAGTGGCTTTCTGAGATAAGGCTTTTAATATATAGAGTTTTACAGATATATTTTTATCTTTATAATGTTTCATAAATATTTTTACTGCATTATCTAATTTTTGAAAAGACTCTAAAACAATATCGATATAATAAGTATTAGGTTGATCTAGATATTGAAACAATTCATTTAAATATGTGGTATCTTGTCGACTCAGTAAAATAGCATGGAAAAGAACATCTACTTCTGAATTTTTTGTCTGTTGATTTTTTATGCTATTCTCAAAATATGTTTTAATAGTTTCATTACTTTCTACAGGCATTTGAATTAATGCTTTTGCTGCAAATGAAATGTTGGGAGTTTGGTTTTGAACAATTTCCATTAATTGAGGAATAGAATCCACATCTTGAATGATTGCACTTAATTGAATCGCATATTGTTGCAATAGTCGCGATTCTTCATCAAGATTTTGTTCTGGTGTTGAAGTTTGCAATGTTTGTAATTTTTTAGGAGATAAATATTGTAAAACTGCCTTCACAGCATCTGGATTTTGTCTATATTTTTTATTGTCTAAAATGTTTTTAGCTGCAAGCTGTAATTCTGTTATATATTTTGATTCATTGAGAATTTTTATCATTTGAATACAAATGTCATTCGGAGAATCGATTTGTGTCATCAATCTACATAGTTCTTCTCTAAATGCTACATTATAAGAAATATCGAAATTACGTATCAATCTATGAATGGCATATTTTTTATTGTTCAGAATGATAGTACGTATTTCTTCTATGTCTTTATTAGCCACAATATTGTTTTCTTTGATTCTTTCTTCAAGAATAGTGAGTAATATAGGAATTCCCCAAGGACCATCTAAACTGGAAAGTGTTAATCGACGATTTAATATTTCTTTTAATATCCTCACTCTGCCATTTGGTAGATGAATAATTGTTTGAACAGCTTTTTGGACAATTAGGGGACTATATTGTCTTTCTAAAATAAAATGGAGCAATTTATCTACTACATCTTTGGCACGAATCATGCCTAAAGCATAAAAACAAAATGCTTGTACAGATTCACTTTCTGATTGTTTCTCAATTACATAGAAAAGTTGATTTTCTAAATATGTACTAGTATATGGCAAAAGTGATAATAAACATTCTTCTTCGTTTGTTAAATTGCTAACTTTAAGTTGTTTATCCTCTTTAATGTTTTTTATAAATTTATCTACTTGGTCACAAACAATACTTGCATTCGTTCGTTCACGAAGATCTTCAATGTAAAGTTGATTTTCTTCCCAATAATCTTGATATAATAATAATGAAAATGCATATGTATTAACATTAGCTTGATCGACTGTGTCTGGTAGAGAAATAAGAATTTCTCTTATTTTATCAATATTCTCTATTTTTGTTCTCTGCTTTTGCTCTTCGATATCTTGCTTGCTTTTATGTATAAAATTATCTATATGTTTAGAATAATCCTCTATATGTTCTGAATAGATTATTTTTTGTTCACTATTTTTTAATTCAATCTTCTCTAGATGGGGATAACTTTGTAATGTAGCCATATCTTGGAGCAAAACGCTAATATAAACATCGATAAAATCATGATTTTCGTTGGCAATGAGTTTAGAAATGATATTTTTTGTTGCTTCTATTTTTAAGGGTAAAATGTCTTGGGGCTTAGCACCTTGTTGTAAAATTCTAGAACAATCTTCTGTAATGTTTGTATATCCTTGTAAGGTATCTTCCTTTTGTACTTCTTCATATTTTTTTGTAATATTTTGTAAATCATTTTGAATTTCTGCAAGAAATTTTCTGTGTGTAATATAATTATTTATCGAATAATAGATTCCGATAGACATCAAAAACACTAATATAATAGAGGCAACTATACTTGCCCATTTATATTTTTTAATAATTCTCCTATAGCGAAGCAATATAGGTGGCATCGTAGCATGGATAGGTTCACCATTTAAATACCGTTGGATATCTTCGCCCATTTCTCTAATACTTTGATAACGATATTGTTGTTCCTTGCACATTGCTTTGGATGTAATCACAATAGCATCCATATGAATATCAGGATTATGGCGTCGCATAGGGATGGGATCTACGTTGCAAACTTGTTGCATGATTTCCATCGGTGTTCCTACAAAAGGTGGTTGCTTTGTTAAAGTTTCATAAAGAACAGCACCTAAACCATAGACATCTGTCCAAGGGCCAATGTTTTCATTTTGTCCCATGGCTTGTTCAGGAGACATGTACGTTGGAGTTCCTAAAGTTTCACCTGTCATTGTCAATCGAGTGGCATAAGTATCCATATCGCAAGCAATACCAAAATCCATTAAAATAGGAATGCCATGATGCAACATAATATTGGAAGGTTTTACGTCACGATGTATAATTTTTGCTTGGTGTGCACTATCTAAAGCGTACGCAATATCACGAATCCAAGACATTGCTGTTCTAGGAAGGATTTCTTCTGTTTTAATAATCTCTGCTAAATTTTTCCCTTCGATTAAATCCATGGTAAAAAAAGGTTTACCTTGAAATTCACGCATATCATACACACGAATAATATTAGGATGGGACAATTTAACAATAGAATGAGCTTCTCGTAAAAAACGTTGCCCAACAGAACTATTTATGTCTTGATTGATCAAAATTTTTAAAGCAACTTTACGCATCAATTCATTGTCATAGACTTCATAAATTTCACCCATGGCACCTTGTCCCAGTTTCTTGAGGACTTCATAGCGTGTGCCAATTTTTTTCCCTTCCCATTTGTTGGGTTCAATAGAGTCTATTTGCATGGTTGTTTGAGGAGCATTACGAAGTTGCATTGCAGGGCGTTGTGCAGTTGCAAGACTTTCATTTATCATTGATTCTTGATCTTGTGTCCAGCGAAAAATAATATAACTACTGGAAGATAATAAAATAGGTATATTATAGTCAATAGCTATCCATTTATTAATAGGCATAGCTTGTCTTTTATAGATAGCATGGACAATAGGATTGATTTCTAATTTTTTCTTCTGAAAACGAAATATTAAATGAACGGGTGCTATTTGTGCATCATTGGAAAATAAATATGTGCACTGTTCACGCCCAATAGTCTGGATTTGTGCTGTCTCTGGAACTTCTGTCTCAGAGATTTTTTTTCTGTTAAAATAATACTCCAAAATAACCATATTGCACTCCTTATGCTTGCCCCAACTTATTGAGTGAGGCTGTGATATGTTTCATAAATTCAGATCTAGAAGATAAAAGTTGAAATTCAATTTCTAAGATCCAGACATTTTGAAGTAAAGGCATATATTTTTCTAATTTCACAGCATCTTTTTCTGTTGTGATCAAAATTTCCACATTTTTTTGATTTGTAATATTTTGGATATCTGTTAAAGAATATGCGTGGTGATCAGGAAAATGAATCCACTCATAATTACTATATCCAATTTGTTTTAATGTTGCTTGAAATCCTTCTGGGTTTCCTAGACCACAAAATGCTAGGATTTTTTTCTCTATCCCTGCGTGTATAGAAATTTTTTCTCCTGTCTGAAAATTCCGTAAGAAAGTGGGTACATGGTCAGCATAGTAAATTTTTGCTCTAGTAAATTTTTGTATTTGAAATTTTAATTCTTCTAGGACGTTTTTAGAAATACAAGTACTTCTTGTAATACATATGATATCGGCTCGTTCTAAAGATAATTTTGATTCTCTTAAAAAACCACGTGGTAATACATGATTACCACCAAATGGATCTATTGCATCTATTAAAACAATATCACAATCACGAGCTAAATAGCGGTGTTGCATTCCATCATCTAACAGAATACAAATATTTGTTCCATATACTTCTATAGCTTGTTTTGCACCAATGACGCGTTTACTATTTATAATATGAGGTACATGTGGTAATCTGTTTTGAAATATTTTAGCTTCATCGCCTCCATATCCACGAGATAAAATTATAGGATGACGATAGTGGCATAATAAAATTTGTTGAACTAGCCAAATAACAGCAGGAGTTTTTCCTGTTCCACCAGTCGTAATATTGCCTAAAGAAATCACAGGGATTTTTACTTTGCTTTGTTTTAATAACCCATTACAAAATAAAATATTGCGTGCCACAATAATTATATTATATATATTGGCAAACAGTTGTAAAAGAAATTGTATACATTTTGCAAGAATATCTTTTCTTGTCAACAATTTTTTTAAACAATGTCCCATAATAAACTCACTGAAATAAACAAGAGGAAAAGGACTAAAAAAAGAATTACCACCCAATAAAAATATTCTCTACGTTGCATCACTGCTATTTGTTTTTTTAATTTTATGATTTCAAAATATGACTTATCTACTCGTGCAATCGTTGTTTTCCCAGCGTCTAACCTTTGCATATTATGTTTTCTTCCTTCTTTGATTGCTAATAAATCCTCCTTCAATTCTTCATACGTTTGGTATCGATCGTCTGGTGATTTTGCCATCATTTTTTCAATCACAAAACAAACACTTTCTGGCAACGTAGGGTCAATTTCTAAGGGTGAAGGAATATTTTCTTTAATATGTTTTTTAATAACCATAGACGCGGAGCCTGAATAAGGAGCTTGTCCTGTAACCATATGATACAATGAAGCACCTAAGGCATAAATGTCACAACGATAATCTAGTTTTTCTTTTCCCATAGCTTGTTCAGGTGACATATAATCGGGCGTACCTAAAACAAAATCACTTGCTGTCAAAGCTTCATCACCTGGAGATTTTACAAATCCAAAATCACCTAATTTAGCAACATTGCGAGAATTTACCATAATATTATTAGGTTTAATATCACGATGAATTAAATTTCGTTCCCAAATATATTGTAAAGCTTCTAATACTTGTAGGCAATAATCGAATGCACGAGGTACACTCAATTTTTCCTCCTGCATAATCATATCTTCTATTGTCAAGCCTTTGACATATTCCATGGAAAAATAATAACGTTCATTATCATAACCCACATCAAAGACTTGGATTAAATTTGGATGAGATAATTTTCCTGCAATACGAGCTTCTAATAAAAAACGTTTTCGAAATTCAGTATCTCTCATCCATTGAGAATATAATACTTTTAATGCAACGTTACGTTTCATGCTCAATTGTTTTGCTAAATAAACAACTCCCAATCCACCTTCACCTAAAACGGCTTTAACTTGATATCCACCAAACAATAAAGGTTTATTAGGACACTGAGTTTCTTGAGAATTTATTTGTTGAGTTTCTTGAGAATTTATTTGTTGAGTTTCTTGAAAATTTGTTTGTTGATCTTCTACAGACTCAGTTTCAGTGCCATCCAAGGAATCTGACATATAAAATCCTTCATTAATACAATAGAAATTATGTAAAATCCTTCATTAATACAATAGAAATTATGGGCAATTTTTTAAAGATAAAAATGCTTTAGGCAACATATCTACAATATCTGAGGCAATCATTCCCATCTCACCTAATGTTTGACAAGCAAAATCGCCAGCAACACCATGTATATATACGCCTAATACAGCAGCATCCCAAGAAGAAAATCCTTGTGCCCATAAAGAACTAATAACTCCTGTCAATACATCACCACTTCCACCAGTTGCCATGCCTGGATTGCCTGAAATATTTTGATAGATTTGATTTCCATCTGTCACAATAGTAGGATTGCATTTTAAAACAAGAATGCATTTATATTTTTTTGCAAATTTACAAGCAAAAATTTTTTTATTTTCTTGTAGTTCATGCCATGGTTTTCCAAGCAAAGTACTAAATTCACCAGGATGAGGTGTTAAAATTATCTCATTTTTTCGTTTTTCTAAAATGTCTAAATTTTTTGAAATTGCCACTATTCCATCTGCATCTAGAACAATGGAACATACTAGATCTTGTAAAACATGTTCCACCATATGAAATGTTTCTTCATTTCTAGAGATTCCAGGACCGAGTGCTACTACATTCATATTGCGTGCAAAGGAAAGAATTTCTTTTGTAGCTTTCATAGAAAAACTTCCCGATTCTGTTTCAGAAAAATCACGTACCATGGCACACGTCATTTTAATCGTTGCAGGCAAAAATAAAGAATGGGGAACTCCCCATGTTACTAATCCTACTCCTGATCGTAAGGCAGCCATAGTTGTTAAGCATCCTGCACCTAACATGCCATGAGAGCCAGCTAATATAAGTAATCGTCCGTAATCTCCTTTATGAGATGATTTTTTTCTAGGTTGTAAAGAGGGAATAGAAGTAATTTCTAACATAATGCAATAACCATTCATGGATAAAAAATCACAATTTTCCTATTGTATCAAAAATCATATTCATACGGTAGCTTAAAATATATTACAAACCATCAGAATGTTTTAATATATTTCGAATTGCATGAAGCAATTCTTCTTCTTCAAAAGGTTTGGGAAGATATAAATTAATGCCTACTTCCATACCTTTAATCCTATCAATCATTTCTTTATGGGAACTAATGGCAATGACTGGCAAAGAACGAAACTTTCGATGTTCACGAATTTTGGCTGTTAATTGATATCCATCTAATTCTGGCATTTCAATATCTGTTAAAACTAAATCAATAGGATAATTTAATACTTTATTCAAAGCATCTTTTCCATCTATGGATTCCATAACTTTAAAATTACCTTGCGATTCTAAAATCAAACGAGTTCTTTTACGTTCACTGCGAGAATCTTCTACTAATAATATGTAAGTACTATTAGGAGAAGTAGGATGTTGCACAGACATTTCACTTTTATGAACACTTAAACTTAAAGAATGAGGCAATAATCGAAAGATGCCTGCAACATCTATGATTAATGTGACTTTCCCATCTCCACCAATGCAAGCACTAGAAATTCCAGGAGTATTTTCTAGCCATTTTCCCATAGATTTAACAACAACTTCTTCTTGGCCTACTATGTTGTCTACTACTATTCCAATGCGTCTTTCAGCCATACCTACTACAACCACATACATATTAGAAGACTCATTTTTAGATTCTTTTAATTCAAACACATCACTTAAACGGACAAGTGGGATTACATGTTCTCGAAATCGAATCACTGAAGTTTTAGGAATATATTCTATTTGATGGCTATGAATTCGCAATGATTCTATCACAGAAGTAATAGGAATGGCAAATACTTGTTCACTGACAGAAACTTGCAATGTATGAATAATAGCCAATGTTAAGGGAAGGCGGATAGTAAAAATAGTTCCCACGCCTATTTGAGAAGAAATTTCTACAGAACCATTCAACTTTTCAATGCTTGTTTTGACAACATCCATGCCTACACCGCGTCCAGAAACATTAGACACAGACTGTGCTGTAGAAAATCCAGGCAAGAAGATTAAATCAAATATATCAGCATCTGACATTCTCTCGCCTTCATGAAGAGAAACTACACCTTGTTCCACTGCTTTATTTAAAATTGCTTTTCTAGACATTCCTTTTCCATCATCTTGAATAGAAATCAATACATGATTTCCTTGATGGCAAGCAGATAATACAATCTTGCCAGCAACTTTTTTCCCTGCACGAACACGTTCTGCAGGCGATTCAATCCCATGGTCTATAGAATTGCGTAACATATGAGTCAAAGGATCTCCTAAAGCATCAATCACAGTTTTATCTAATTCAGTTTCTTCACCTTGTAAAATTAAGACAACTTCTTTATCCATTTGTTTTGCTAAATCACGCACAGTGCGATTAAAACGACTGAAAATTTTTCCAATAGGTTGCATTCTAGTCTTTAAGACAGCTGCTTGTAAGTCCGAAGATACAAAATTGATGCCATCTACAGCAGAAATTAATTCTTGGTATAGACGATCTTCGCCAAAACGTTCCCCCAATAAACGAACGACTTGTGTTAAACGATTTCTCCCTAAAACTAATTCACCAGCTAAATTCATTAATTTATCTAACCGTGTTGTTTCTACACGGATAGTTTGTTCGCTAACAGCCATAGTTCTTTTAGAAATAGCATGTCTTGGTTGAAAAATAGGATTCGATGCGTCTTCACCAGCTACAGCAGAAACATAACGCTGTATATTAGGTGCCACACAATGTTTTAATTGTGCAATAATTCCTGAAGGATCGCCCTCATCACGAATATTGCGAGCTAAACCAGAAAAAAATACTTTTAAATAATCTATAGAATCAAGAATGACTTCCATAATATTCGAAGAAAAAGTAATATTTCCTTTTCGAACTTCTTTCATAACATCTTCTGCAGCATGTGCTAAATTAGAAACAACAGAAAAACCAAGAAAAGAAGTATTCCCTTTTAATGTGTGCAAGTAACGAAAAATTTGGTCTACTAACTTTTGATTATTAGGTGTTTTTTCTAATTCTACTAAGGCAATATCTGCTTTTTCAATTAATTCTTTGGATTCTACTAAAAAATCTTGTAGTATTTCTTCCCAATCTTCTGCACTTAGACTGGAATTTCCTACCTCTTTCTCTACTACGGAAACATTAAATTTTTTTTGCTCTGGGAAATTAGTATCAATTTTTTTGTATTCAGACTTAGACACTATATTTTTTTCTGGAGGACTAGCATCAAACACACTATCTGCCACTGACATTGTATTTTGCTCAGAGTCAGATATTATATTATGCTTTAAAAAACTCATAGTATCAAATTGTTTTTGTTCAGATTCAGACAATGATTTTTTCTCTGGGGCAGTATTGGTGTCTTGCTCTGGGGAGCTAGTGGTATCTTGCTCTGTGGCAGATACTAATTTTTGCTCTGGGGAGCTAGTGGTATCTTGCTCTGTGGCAGATACTAATTTTTGCTCTGGGGAGTTAGTGGTGTCTTGCTCTGTGGCAGATACTAATTTTTGCTCTGGGGAGTTAGTGGTGTCTTGCTCTGTGGCAGATACTATTTTTTGCTCTGGGGAGCTAGTGGTGTCTTGCTCTGTGGCAGATACTAATTTTTGCTCTGGGGAGCTAGTAGTGTCTTGCTCTGGGGAGCTAATGGTAGACATTATATTGTGCACAGAGTCTATTTTTTTGTCTGAAGTAGGAGTGAGAAGATCTCGTAGAGATTGGACAAGTTCTGTTTGTGGTTGTACAGTACGAACCCCAGATTTGACTTGTGTAAATAAATGTTTGATTGTGTCTAGAGCAGATAGAATATGATCCATATAAAGGTCAGTGAATGTTGTTTCACTATTTCGTATTTTTCCCATGATATCTTCAGAAGCATGAGCAATTTTGGCAATTTCTTCAAAAATAGGGTATGTATTTAAAAAATTGGCATTGCCTTTGATAGTATGAAAACTTCGAAAAACTCGATGCACAATGTCCATTTGTAATGGATCAGATTCTAAAGAAATTAAGTCATTTTCTAATTGTTCCATTAAATCTTGTGCTTCGATTAAAAAGTCTCCAATAATTTCTTCTAAATCGTCAGCATCTAAACACATAGAGCACCTCTATTTTAATATGAATCGTAGTAGTTTTGTATTCTTTTTTTCTACTTTATAGATTGATCTACTTTTTTTAATGTGAATCGTAGTAGCTTGACATTCCTTTGGATAATAAAGGGATAATAAATTCAATGGGTTTTTTCTCTTCTAAATTGATGAGTGCAGATGCCATAGTACCTGCACTTATAGGAATGGAAGGTCCATCTGTCTCGTCCCATATGTATCCGTTTTCATTTTGTGATAAGTCGGCAATAATTTCAATTTGATGTCCATTGGCTGTTAAAGTTTCAGCAAGTCCTGCATTTCCAATGACTTTTGCAACGAGTTCTGTAGAAACTGGGAAAATAGAGACTGTATTTACTGTTGCCAGTAGACTTCCAAATCGTTTTCGATCGGCTGTTGCTGGATTTAAGCGTATTCTCATTCCTGGTTTAATTTTTTTCCCGTCTGCTAAAGAAAAGTAAACAACTGCTTGTAGGATATCTTGGTCAGTTCGTGTATCTATAGTTCCAATGCGTTCTGTTTCAGAAATGATGTACCCTTCAGAAACAGGTAGTTCTAATATGCATCCTGTGTATTCGCTGTATACAAAGCTTTTTTTAAGATTTGTTTCTATTCGTTCTATAGAATGTAGAATGTCTTGTTCTTCATAATCCATGCTTAAAACTACTGTTCTCCATTGTTCTCTTAGTTGGAAGGTTTGTTTTTCTAATTCTGCTAGTTCCAATTGTAAATCATTTTTAGAATTTTCTTCTGTGACAATGCTATCTAGTGTTGTAAGATATGTGTTGCGTGCATTGATGATATCTAGTTTAGCTTGGTACATTTGTTGTTGGACTTGAGCAATTTGTTCTTGTAGTTGTTGTACATTTTGTTGCACAGTGAGGACTTGGTCTGCGGAAACTAATTCATTTTTACGCATTTCTTGTACATCTTGTAGATTTTCTTGTAGTTCTGTATTTCGTTTTTTGTGTAAGATAAACATATCTTGTAGTTGTTTTGCGTGTTCTTCTAGATATTGAATTTTACTACCATGTGTTTTTTCTAGCATAGTTTTACTATTTTTGATTTGTGTATTTAAAAATTGGATTCGTTCTGTTAAAACAGATTGTTTCTTTTTTAAAGATTTGAGTTCTAGATCAATGAATTGTTTGGTAACTTCTAAGATAGATTGATTTTTAATACGCAAATCATACAATTTTTCTTGCATTTGTTCTAATTCTTTTTTTTCTAATGGCTGTTCTATTTCTACTAAAAGTTGATTAGTTTGAACGATGTCGCCTACTTTGACATGCCATTTTGATATTTTTCCGCTGATGCCAGCTTGGAATGGTTTGACAGTTTCTGGCGTTAAAATTAAGGCGTTTCCTTTTGCAGTAATGGGAATTTTTCCAAAAATGCAATAGTAGAAAATAAGGAAGCTAATAAGAATAAAGATAAAGAGGATACACCAATTTTTTAAACGCAGAATTTGTAATTTTAATTCTTGATCCATATTTTCCTCTATACAATTTGGCGAGCCACTAATTCACGGAACAATCCTTCTTGTTTCATTAAAGAGTGGTACGTACCGACTTGAACGATTTTTCCTTTATCTAGAACATAAATTCTATCTGCCGAGATAATCGTACTTAAACGATGAGCGATGACGACTCGTGTGACTTTACGTCGATCTAAGGATTGGCTAACAATGGATTGAGTTTTATTGTCTAATGCACTGGTTGCTTCGTCAAATAAGACGATTTTGGGACGAATGGCTAGGGCTCTTGCAATGAGTAATCGTTGTCGTTGTCCGCCTGATAAGTTTGTACCGCCTTCACTCACCATAGTATGAAGTCCCATAGGCATAGAATCAATGTCCTCTGTTAGGCCAGCATCTGCAATAGCGTCCCAAATTTCAGCTTGTGTCATTTTTGCATTGTTTGCAATATTTTCTGAAATGTTCCCTGCATTGAGACGTCCGTTTTGTAAAACAGTGCCTATTTGCCTACGAACAGCTAAGACATCTAATCCTGATAAATCTTGACCATCATATAGAACTCGTCCATATTCTGGCGTTTCAAATCCTAGCATAATTCGAAGTAAAGTAGATTTGCCAGAACCTGACGGACCAACAAAGGCCACGTATTCTCCAGGGTGAATTTCACAAGAAACTTTATCTAGGATAGCAGGACCATCAGAATGGTATCGAAATATAATGTCTTCTAAGATAATGCCACCTTTTAAACGTCCAGGGTCACTTGCTTTAGTGGAAACTTCTGGTTCTTCTTCTAATAATGGTGCGATTCTGTCAGCCTTTGATATAGAGTCTAATACTTTTACAATGGCTTCACTAAAATCTGCCCAGCCTGTTAAGTAAAGTGTAAACGCAGTATTAAAAGCAATAAAATCGCCAATACTAATTCGTTGGGGATCTGTATAAGGTAAATCTACGATAAGTGTGACTGCTTTCCAAAAAATAAAAGCAGAGCAAACAGGAGGAAGTATGTTGTTCATAATTGTGACAATGTCTCGATAGAAACGCATACGTAGGGTGACTCGTAATTTTTCTGAATATTTTGTTAACCAATGGTTAAAGGCTCTTTGTTCACTACCTGCAACTCGAATTTTACTAATTCCACCAATGATTTGAATTACGAGTCCATTGTAGCTACCTTCTAGTTCGTAGAGATATTTTGCAATTTTTCGAACCATAGCACCAGAAAATAGAACAACGAGTAAGATGAGGAGTCCAAACCACAATGCAATTTTTGCTAAGTCCCAACTGTAATACCATAATAATAAAAAGTTTAATAATGCCAATATACCAGTGATAAGAGGTTTGAGTGTTGCAGCACTTAGTTCACGACTAATTTCTCCTGCAGCATTGACTCGCGTTTCTAAATCTCCGCTTGAATATTTTCTAAAAAAATTTGGACTAAATTTTAAAATTCGATCCCATAATGCAGATTGTGCATCTAGTTCTGTTCGAATGCTAAATCGAACTGTAGTTAGAACTTGAATCAATACAAAAATAGCAGAGGAAATTCCAACTGCTGTTAAAATCATGCATAGTTGGTAAATGTAACCTCTATCAGCATTGGGAATGGCTGTATCTACTAATGCACCAGTAACTTTAGGAACAATCATGCCTAATAATGTAGCAATAAGCCCCATACATACTAAGAAGAGAAGGTCGCCTAGTTTCCCAGATAATGTAAAGTGGACTAATTCTTTCATTCCTTGTAGATGATCACCTAAAGGTTTGTACATCATATAGGCTTCAGAATGAATTTGTTCGCGTATGCTGGTGGTTAATGGTATTCGTTTCATGGAACTGCTAGGTATGATGACGTCGTAACCAGATCCAGAGGGTAATATTGCAATGGGTTCTTTGTCTTGTCCTAAATAACCTAATAAAGAGCCAGTGTCTGTTTTATGCCAGAAAGGATCTAAGAGGACTTTTCGTATGCGAACTTTAGAAGCACGTGCTATAGCGTCGATGGGATCATGAAGGCGATTCATATCTTCGGAAATAGCAGGAGGATATATTTTAACACCATAAGACTGTCCTACAATAGACATTGCTGTTAATAAATGACTGTCATATGTTGGATAATATTCAGAAGGATATACAATAGACTGTATTTCTCGAAAAGCAGCCGTAGTCATAAAATTTTCTTGTTGACTACGAATTTGTTGTCGATTCATTTCTATTTCTTCTGATTTTTTATGCAGTTCATTTAAATGTATAGCAGTTAAACGATGTAGAGTGGCCAACCCATCTTGTAATATTTCTTTTGCTTTTGCACTAATTTCTTTTGTTTGAAGGTCTAAGAAAACTTCAATGCTCATTTCTTTTGATATTACTTGTAGCCAGATACCTTCACACAATAATAACCATTCATCATCAGAAGTGACTTTCAGTTCTTCTCGACCAAAAACAATAGCAACCCCAGAGTGAATTTTAATCCATATAAAATGATCAATAGAACCAGCAAAAATTTCCTCTTGACTAAAAGTATATTTCCCTGCGATTCGTGTACGGATTAAGGAAGGTGGAATTTCATTTCCATAACGTAGAAAGTGCCCGATGTTTTCTGTCCATTGTCCTATCCACTTATAATAGCTTTTTATTCCATGGTCTTCCATTAGAGTTAGAAAGTCTTGAATTTCTATTTTTTCTATATGTATATCTGTTTCTGCAACTCCCAGCCAAGCTTGGCTGTAAGGTTGCAACTTTGGATCGCAACCAAATAAAGCTCCAAAAGCAGAAATTTGTATTAAAGAGTCTCTACGTCCAATAGGTACAGTGGCTGGTTTTTCTTTAGATACATCATCTTCATAACGACTGCTTAGAATTTGTACTGTGCCACTAGTGACCATCCATACTACGTTGGGATCATTTAATAAAACATATTGATTTTTTTGTAAATATAAACTCTGTGTGTCTTTTTCTTCATACATATTTTTTATTCCGTTCCTACAAACCTATAAAATCCTATAAATAGCTATAAAAATCTATAAATAAGATTTCTGTTGTATTTCTGTTTCAACCTTGCTGGTTACAATCTGATTTATTACTAAATCTGACTGCATTGC
>JAGOMP010000050.1:1357-22403 GCA_017993505.1 Planctomycetota bacterium | reverse complement strand
ATCTAAGATATTGATAAATAATAAGTTAATTTTTAAAATTTAAGTTGTTATTTCTATTTTATATTTTTAATATGATTTGTATAACTCATTTATTATTATAGTATTATATTATTTTTTTAATTATATGAGAACCGCATATTTTATAACTATAGATAATATAAGTTAATTACTTATAATTCATATACTTATAAAAGTATATTTAAGTTATTATTTATATTATATATTTTTAAGATATATAAATATAAATATTGAATTATATTAAAATATATTTTTTATTTTTTATAATATTTATATTATAATTAAAATTTAATAAAAATTCTAGAAAGTAAAAATATATTTTAATAAGTATTTTAATTTTAGTTTTAAATATATATTGAGGATACTAATGTAAAGATACTATGTGGTTCTCGTATTTATTCTTTTATTTATTCTTTTGCATTAGTGTTATGAGGTAATATGATTGTTGTTGATTGGAGAATATTATTGAACATGATGGAAGGAAAAAGGAGGGAAATAAAGAGATAGCTCTTTGCCATCTCTTTATTTATTCAGAATGCTTTCTTCTAATTCTTGTAAACTACGACTCATAGATTCATTAGTATATTGTAGCGTTTCTACTTTGTCAATGGCATGTAAAATTGTGCTATGATCACGATTAAAAAATGCACCAATTTCTTTCAATGAATGCTGGGTCATTTTTTTAGCTAAATAAATTGCAATTTGTCTAGGCATGACAATATTTTGTTTTCGTACTTGAGATTGTAAGTCCGACATTTTTATATCAAAATGATGAGCAACTCCTTCTAGTATTTCATATAACGAAGTAGCTGGTTCTTGGAATTGAATAATATCTTTCAATGCTTTTTTAGCAAATTCTAGCGTTATTTCTCGATTTAAATACTTATTGCTCATAATGAGATGATTTACAGCTCCTTCTAGTTCACGCATATTAGTAACAATATTGTCAGATATATATTGACAAACATTATATGGTAATTTGGCATTTTGAAGTTTTGCTTTTTTTTGAACAATTGCCATTCGAGTCTCAAAACTAGGCACAAGAAGTTGTGTTTCAATTCCCCATTTAAAGCGCGAAACAAGGCGATCTTTTATAGCAGGAACTATGGAAACGGGCGTGTCACATGAAATAATTATTTGTTTTTTTGTATTGTATAGAGCGTTAAAGGTATGAAAAAATTCATCTTGCGTTCGTTCTTTTTTAGATAAAAATTGAATATCATCAATGATTAATACATCAACTTCTCGATATTTTTCTCGGAAAGCTCTGAGAGTGTTTTCTTCAATCCCAGATATAAATTCATTGATAAAACTTTCACAGGAAATATAAATGATTGATTTTGTACATCCTGTTTGAATAAGACGATTACAAATAGCTTGTAATAAATGTGTTTTACCAAGGCCTACGGATCCATAAACTAAGAAAGGATTGTAATGATCTCCAAGACAATTGGCAATAGAAAGTGCTGTTGCATATGCTATTTCATTTGATGGGCCAGAAATAAAATTTTCAAATGAGTATAGCGGATTTAATTTAGCTTTAGGAAATATTTCTAGAACTTTTTCTGGTTTTTTAATGGACTGTCTAGACGATTTTTGTGGTGCATGATCTATAAAATCAAAAAAACTTTGAGATTCATAGAAAATTTTCCCTGATTTACTAGTTGTTTTAGTCTTACTCTCTTTTACTTCTTTAGTCATTGTGTCTTTGATCTTCATATGTCTGTTTTTTGTTTCTTGAGATTTTTGTTTTTTTAGAAAATCGTTTTTGTATTGTTTGTAGGGCAAGGTGTTGATTTTTTTTTCTTCGTTATATTCTACTTCTATGTCGGGCCATATTTTTTGTGTTTTACTTTTTTCTTCATGTTCTACTTCGATGTCGTCTGACCAGATGTCCTGTGGTCTACATTGTAGTAAAGAGGATGGTATATTAGGTATATTATATTCATAGTCTTTTTGGTTTTTTCTATCTATATCTAAAAAAGAGTCTTGTTTTACATCTAAAAAAGAGTCTTGTTTTACATCTATCAATGTCTTTTTTTGTGTATCTAAAGATATAAATAGATTTTGTTTTGTGTCAGCCGATGTCTCTTTATCTGGATCTAAAGATATAAATATATCTTGTTCTTCTTCATGTTGAGATGAATTTATTTTTATATCTTGATTTAATGTAAATTTTAATACACAAGGAAAGCCTGTATATACAGATAAAGTTTCTTTGATGATTCCTATATAATGTTCTTTAATATAGTCTAACATATTTTCATTGGGAATTTGTATGACTCCAATGTTATCTTGAAGTTGAATTAATTGTGTCTCTTGTAGCCATATTTTAAAATGACTGTCTGAAATATGTTCTAGAAGATTCTCTACTACATTTTGCCAAATTTCGTTGATATTCATGGTTTATTATTCCTAATATCTTTAATCTTTTGATTAAAGTTTTGATCATCTTTTGAAAATCTTATTATAATGACTTCTTCATTTTGTCAAGAAAAATTCTAAATAGATGCTGTGATTTTTCTTTTCTTTTTTTTATAAATTATTGTTATTTTATAAGTTGTAATTTCAAAAAATATCTTGACAAAGTTTCTTTTTCTCTTATTATGTTTTATATCTTAAAAATGAATTTTCTTGTTCGACCTTTTAAACATGGAACTTGTGATATTGTTATAAAATTGAATATTTCTATTTTGCTCGTGTAGTGTTATTATGACGCATGAAATTTGGCTTGGGTATGGGAAGTTATATTTTGTGCAAGAGTATATCATTAATATTTTATCTAAAGAAAAAGGTAACAGGAATGAAAAAATTTGGAGTACGTATTTGGCATATTATATTCATATTTTGTTTAGTGAGTTTAGTATCATGTGTTTTTTTTCAAAAGTCTCCAACAAAGATTAGATATTCAGATTATTGGTCATTTTTTCCTGAACAAACTTCTTTTTTAGCTTTGTTGCCTGTCCCTATAGAATGTGTTGAAAAAATGCATGTGTTTGATTATCCAGCTGTATATCAAATGTTAGCAGGTAAACTTAAATTATCATATAATATTGATATAATATCCGAAAATACAATAGGAGCAAAAGGGGTTGATTTTACTAAACCATGCGGATATGCTAATATAGGAGAATTAGCCACTTTATATTTTTGGGGAATAAATGACTATTCACTTTTTAAACAACATTTACAAGAACAACTGAAACATGAAAATCAACAGGCTATTGAACAAGAGATAGAAGGAAATGTAGCCTTCATCATTAAAAGTGATGTACAACAAGCTCTATATGCTTATGTTAAAAATTATTGTCTATATTATTCTATATCTATAAAAAACGATACAGTGTCTTCTTTTGATTTATTGGATTCTTTTAAAAAAGATGTTTTAAATTCTACGAAGCGTTTAAAAGATTATGCATCGTTTCAAGAAATTCAAAAAAAATTAGGCGATCCTAAAGAAATTTTTCTTTATAAGCGTGATATAATTCCAAGTGATATTTTTACTATTGTCAATGATGTCATTGCATCAGGTATGAATATTGCTTTCACAGATGATAAAATTGTTTGTGACCACTATCGTGTTTTTCAAGAGAATGCTTCTTTATTTAAAATTTATACTTCAACTAAGAGTGTTAACAAAGTTCTTAAGAAAATTCCTCAAGATCCTATACTTTTCCTATATAATGGTTTAGATTTAGAGAATCATTGGAACATTGCCAATAATTGTTTAGATGATTTTTTCAAAGTATTGCCCATTGGAAAATATTTTGAAAATTTAGATGAATTTTTTGAACAAATGCAAGAATTATTTAATAAACAATGGGGAGTGAAAATACAATTTAAAGAAGATATATTTAAAAATATATCGGGAAGTAGTGTTTTTGCACTTTATCCTACAAAAAATCCAAAGGATATTTCTTTTTTATGTGCTTTTAAACTTGTAGATTCTAAAAAAAATAAAATGGCAGAGACACTAGAAAATATGTATAACAATTTTAAACATAGCCAAGAATATGTAACTAAAGAAGATTCTTACTATGTTTTTAAAAAAACTTTTTATGATAATATGTATTTAGCACTTGGTGTTGTAGATGATTATCTTGTATGTGCACATAAAGATATTTTCTCAAAAATGAATTCTTCTGATCAAAGCCAAGTCTTGCAAATAAATGAGGATGCTATTAGTCAAGGATTTATAAAAGTAGGTGATCTGTATCAAAAATTAATTGTATTTTTTTCAGAAGCAATGCAAGAAACTCTAACAAGTGGACATCAATTTATTAAAGAGATACAACTTTTACATTTCTCTAGTAAAAAAGATAAAACAGGATCTCAAGGAAGTATCATCATTCAATCACAGAGTGGTAATATTTTTAAAAATGTATTTCAACAAATCCAGAATATGATGCAACGAGATGAAAATAAGAGTGCCAAGTAGTTAGAACAATTCTCAAGTTGATAGAATGAATCATGCAATTAAGAGCAAATGCAAGGAAGGAGATAAGTATTCTATTTCACAATATAATAGAATACTTAAGTTTTTGTATGAATGAGGATTTTCAGGTTTATTTGACAAAATGGGAAGATCATTTATTAGCCAAAGTTTTGTTATCTTGGCAATTAATAGATGAAGTTACCTTAAAGCAAGCTTATCAAGAAGCAAAGGCAACAATGTCTAATGAGACTTCAAAATTAGGAAGATTATTATTACGAAAACGTCTTTTGCATGAAAAAGATTATGTTAAAGTAATGGTTACTGTTCGAGAATATGCACAACAACTATACCTAAAGTCTCAAGAAAATAATCAAAACATATTTTCAGAGTATCCCCAACAAGACGCCTCAGAATGTGCGGAGACATTATGTTCTGAATCTGATAACCCAGAATCAGCTCAAATCCATAACCCAGAACCAGTTTATGTAGAATCAGTTCAACCCCAATCAAGACAATCTACGGATGTTTCTAGACTAGTATCTCGTTCTACAGATCAAACTTTATATGAAACAGAGTCACAAGAACAATATTATAAAATAAATGATGCTGATGAAGAACTAGAAGATTTTTCATATTCTGAAGAATCCAAAAAAAGGTTAAGAGAGCAACAAGATTGTTTTGAACAATATACGCTTCAATCCAATTCAAAAAAGATATTTGCATCGTATGAGTTATTAGAGGAGATTGGACGTGGTGGCATGGGACTTGTTTATAAAGCAAGGCAAATGAATTTAAATAGAATTGTTGCTTTGAAAGTATTATTGGCAGGAGATTCAGCCACGGATAAAGAAATCCAACATTTCCGGCAAGAAGCAGAAATCGCTGGTTCTTTGCAACATCCAGGAATTGTTTCTATTTATGAGGTAGGTGAGGCGAATCATTATCAATTTTTTACTATGGATTATATAGAAGGGGAAACATTACAATTTCATATTAAAAATAAATCACGAAGAAAGTTTTTATTGAAAGTCATGAGAGATGTTGCTATAGCTTTGGATTATATGCATAAGCATCATATTGTTCATCGTGATATTAAGCCTTCTAATATTATTATTACACCAGACGGTGAATCTAAAATCATAGATTTTGGACTAGCTAAGCGTATTGATAAAAATGAGATCAAACAAGAAAAAAGTACAATGGGAACACCTTATTATTTGTCTCCTGAACAAGTTATCGGAGGAAAGCAAAAAATTGATGGTCGAACGGATATTTATGCAATGGGTGTAATTTTATATGAAATTTTAACAGGACAAGTTCCTTTTAAATCTAATTCTATTGTAGATTTATATCGAAAGATTGTAGATGATGAACCAATATTACCTACTAAATTAAGTCGACGAATTGATAAAAATATTGAAACAATTTGTTATCAAGCTATGGGGAAAAATCCAGAGCATCGTTATCAAACTGCACTAGAATTATCTGAAGACTTAGAACGATATTTAGAGGGAAAACCTATTTTAGCAAAACGTACTGGAGTGTTTCAACAGAAAATTAATCGATTACGACGCCATAAAACTACAATTGCTATGTATGGATTGTTTTTTTTAGTATTATTAGTTCTAGGGCTTTTTGGATATGTTCATTGGCAAGAAGAAAAGATGCAAAGAAATGAAAATAAAGCAAGGCAAATATTACAAAGCGTAGAAGTAGATCTACAGGAAAATCGTGGTACTTTACCTGAGTTGCTACAAAAAATAGAAGAAGCGAATATATTAGCACATTATTTAGATGATATATTATTTGTACGAGCTAAAGTATATCATAAATTTGAAGAATATCAAAATGCTTTAACAGATTTTACAAATTTTATTATCCGAAATAATAAAGATTCTCGTGCATATTTTGGACGAGGAATCGTCTATGAAGATATGAGAAATATCGGTGATAAGAATAATATACTAGCGATTAAAGATTTTACAGAAGCTATTCAGATAGACCCCGAATATATTGAAGCTTACACTCATCGTGCCATATGTTATAATCGTAGTGATAATTTTCAAAAAGGTTTAGATGATATTGGGGAAATTGGTCGTATTAAGATACGTATTTTAGAACGTGCTCAAAAAGCATATGATTTAAAGGAATATGAACAAGCATTAAAAGATTTCAAGAAACTTTATGATGTGGATGGACAATCTTTTGAAGCATCTTTTGGATTGGCTGAAACATATATTCAATTAAAACGATGGGAAGAAGCGTTAATACAATTAAGAAATACTGATAAATTAAAACCTAAAGATTTAAATGTTCATCGTTATTTTCATATAACGTTTCAAAATTTAATAGAACAATCATTGCCTGAAGTTTCTGCAAAATATCAAAGAGAGTATGAATATTTTAAACAAAAATCAAAGAGATAATAAAAAGTTTGAACGAACATATTAATAGAATTTTTTCTTAGTTAAAATTTTCTTAGTTATAAGAAAAGATATATAATCTTATTTTTAAGGAGATCTTTATGTATAAACTTTTAGCTTTTGTGGGTTTACTTTTCTTAGTTACAGTATGCCCATATGCTTCAGGATTTAGTTTAATAAATTCTGATCGTGGTGCTTTAGAATTACAATGGCAATTAGATACTTATAAAGTAGTTGAAGGAGATGAATATACAGTTGTATCTTTTATCGGCGGTTCTAGTTTTGGTGACGTTGGAAAACCAATGTTGCCTACACAACAAACAATTGTAGAAATTCCTAATGGTGTGCAACCTCAATTATCTTTTGCTAATGTTATAGAAGAAAGTGTATTTGTAACAAAACCAGTTGCACCTGCACAAGCTCCTTTTATTGATGCAGTAGGCTTAGATGTTCCTCAAGAATTTCAAATGGACATAGATTTCTATGCAACAGATCAATTAATGCCAGCTGAATATGCAGAAATTGCAAATGTTGGTGTGATGCGTGGTCGTAATTTAGTTGTTGTTCGCGTCAATCCTATTAAATATAATCCTGTAACTGGTGAAATTCGTGTATGCAAATCTTGTACTATTTCTGTGTCTTGGGAAGATACTTTAAATGCTATGGCAGAAACAGACAATGCTATGGATGTGATTGCAAATGCCATGGTTCTCAATTTTCAACCAGCAACACAAGTACGAGCAACAGCTGATAAATATTTGATTGTGACAGTTCCAGAATTAGAAGCCAATGCAAATGAATTTGCTAGCTTTAAAATGACTAAGGGTTTTGATGTTACAGTGGAAGTTTTGGACCTAAATCCAGACAAAGATGTTGTAAAAGCAACGATTCAAAAATATTATCCAGCTGTAAAATATGTTTTAATTATTGCAGATAATGACCAAATTATATTACCTCGTACAGTGAAACACCCTTACAATTCAGAACTCGTACCTAGTGACCTTTATTATGCTTGCTTGGAAGGGGAAGATTACTATCCTGATATTTATATTGGTCGAGTTCCTGCAAATACACCAGAAGAAGCCACTCTTTTACTTGGTAAAATTATGAATTATGAAGCCAAACGTCCTACTGGAGATTGGATCAAACGTTTCTTACTTTGTGGTGAATTCCAATATACATATTCTCAAAAAAAATGTTGCTCAAAGACTTTTCTGTGAAACAGCATACACCATTTGGAATAGTTTAAAAGATAGATTTGTTTTCCCAACACAAACTATTGGTGCAGGTGCTTCTGGATTAGGATATAGTGAATATTATTTTAGTCCCAATTCTTATCGTTCTAAAATTTTAGCTAATAATAGAATGCCTGAAGAATGGTGGCCTAATATTGTTTCTGATGCAATTGCAAAAGAAAATACGTTGGCTTTTTGGGAAGAAGGTGCTTGTATTATTCAACATCGTGACCACGGTGGAGAAACTTTATGGGGTAAACCATCTATAAATAAAGCGAATGTAGCTAATTTACAAAATGGTGATAAACTTCCCGTTCTATTTTCTATTAATTGTTTAACTGGATATCTAGATTATAAATCTGGAGACTGCTTTGTAGAAGCAGCTTTGAAAAATCCCAATGGTGGTGCAGTATCTGCTATTGCTGCTACTCGTATTAGCTATTCTTGGCACAATGATAGATTCTGTGATGGTCTATATACTTGTATATTTGGTCCATCAGTTTTTGATCCCATGGATGAAGGAGTGAAGCTTCCTATAGAACATCCTTGTTCTCAAGAATTAGGCGTAATGTTGAATTATGCAAAAATGTATTTAGAAAAAAATGATCCTCGTCCTAACGCCGCCGAAATTACAGAATTGACATTCTACTTATTCCATTGCATGGGCGATCCTTCTATGAAAATCTGGCTAGATTAATCATTAGAAGATAGGTTTTATAATAATACGTGAAGAAAATTGAAAGGCTAGAAAGTATTTTTAAGATACTTGCTAGCCTTATTATATTTATAGATATAAGATTGCATAGTCTTTTTATAAAGTAATTCTTATGTAATTTTAGAAATTTGAAATAGTCTTTCCTAAAGTCACTCTAATATCATATTAGAAAATATTACAAACAATTTTGTGTATATTTTGTTCTATAGTATTGGTCGTTTGTATAGGAATATAGTGAATTTTATTGTTTTTACTCCAAGTGTTCCATTGTTTTTGTATGTTTTGTATTTGTTGTTGATATTTATCTTGTATTTTTTTTGTAATATGTATATTTTGTATTTTTTTTGTTTCTATGTCTTGTAGTGCATAGTATCCACATGGTATACTGCTGAGTTCTTGTATGTGTGTTATATAGATTGTTTTGTTTTTATGTATATATTTTTGAAGGATGGTTGGCAGGTTGGGCATATCTAGTAAATCAGAGCAAAGTAAGAAATTCCCTTGTTTTTTATAGAGAAAAGTAGACCATATTTGTGGTAAATTTTGAGAGGATTGGCAAGGCTTTTTCCATGATAGAAAGTATAGGGCTTGAGGAATATGGGTTGTTTTATGAAATAAGGGGCTTTGTTGAAGTTTTTCTTGATGATACATAGAAATTTGAACAGAGTTTTCTTGTAATAGAGCCATACATGTGAAAAAACCGATAATTTGAGCGGAGATTTTGTATTTAGGAGGTTGCATAGAAGCAGATATATCCCAAAGTAACCACCAATTTATGTGGTTTTCTTGGTGGTTTTCTTTGATAATCCATTCTTGAAATCGGGCGTATATGTTCCAATCTATTTTTCTTATATCATCGCCTAATAAGTAAGGACGATGAATAAAAAAATCTGTACTAGCCCCTCTATTAGGAGATATTGTCTTATTTTGTTGGTTTTGTTTTTTTATTTGTTTTTTTATTTTAGATAAAATTTGAAAAAATTGTGAATCAAATATACTAGTATCAAAATCAAGGTTCATTGAAATTTATTTTGTAGATTTACCAATTTTGTATAATCAGTGAGGTCAAATTGTAAAGGTGTCAAAGAAATATAGCCATCTTGAAGCACAGTTAAATCGTCTCTATAGTTTTTCCCAAGTTCTGGAATTTCTTCTGGTGTATAGCTAACTTCTTTTAACCAATAGTATGTGCGATTGCGTGGATCTTTTCGTTTGATGAATTGATCGGCAAAAAATCCTTGGTATTGGCGTGTGATTTCTATTCCTTTGATTTCTTTTGTGCATGGAATGTTGATATTGTATAAAATGGGATCAGTACAATTTTCTAAAATGCTTTTCATATAAGGGCGAAGTCGATCTTCGAGATTTTCTAGTGCTGTTTCTTGGTATGAATTATAAGAAAAGGCAATGGCAGTTTTTTTTAAGGCAGAGCCTTCAAAAGCGGCGCCAATCGTGCCAGAGTAATAAGTGGAAGGACCAGCATTATGTCCTAAATTGATTCCTGTCACAACAAGATCAGTATCTGGATATATATTGGCAAGCCCGATTTTAACAGAATCAGCAGGGGAACCATTGATAGCTATTCCCCAAAATTTGCCTTTATTATAACATTTTTGGGGAATGAGTGGAGTACCTAAGGTGATGGTATGACTTGTTCCACTATATTGTCTATCAGGTGCGACAATTCGTATTTCATGTCCTAATTCTTGTAATAAATTGTATAACATTTGTAAGCCAGAAGCTAAAATTCCATCATCATTACTGAGTAATATTTTCATACATATATTAGAGTAATTAGATTAACAAGGCTAATTCTCTTCTCCTTTCTTTTTAGGTAATATGAATATCTTTGCTCTTTTCTTAGAGGTAATTATTTATATCACATTATAACTTCATATTTTATGTTTTCAAGGATTTTCTAATCTATTCTAAAAGTGACCAAGATGTTAATTCGTCATTTTGAAAAATGAGAATATAACTGATAGTTTTATAGCCATTGAAATCATTATAAATCCATCTGATTTCTTTTCCTGTGTCATGAAATGTAACGTCTTTTAACCATGGGTTTCCTAAGAGTTCTTGGACTCTGTAAGGAGTTATGCCAAGTGTAAGTTTAGATTGAATTTCTTTATAACATTCTAATCCTTCGGCTTGAAGAAAATTTTGTTTTTCTGTATCATTTTGGCAATTAAAAAATTTGATTCTTTGTTTTTCTGTCATCAAAAGTAGATACTCATTATATTTTTCTTGGGATTGTGTTTGTGATACGATACTTGTTTCTAGTGTTGTTTGTTTATGTTGTGAACAACCTGTTATTAATATGATATACAAGAAAGAAATACCAAAAACAATGATATTATAATAAATTATTTTCACTGTATTATCCTTTACTTGTCTTATTTTTTTATGCAAAAAATACGTTATAATTTTTTTTCTTGCATTGTTTATGTTTGATTTTTAGAATAAGTTTATATTCAAAATAAATTTTGAAATATAACTATTTTATTCTTATTGTTTTCTTTTTTAAAGAAAAAAAAATATATGAATCAAAATTTTGGTAAAAATATATATCTATATAGTGGTTTTTTGTGTATATTTATTTTAATTGTGATTGTAAATAGTTTGTTACCATTATGGAAACAAAATCAAATGTTAAAAGAAAATATACAAGTTCTTCAAGAAAAAAATAAAGAGCTGACTAAGAAAAAATTGGAATATCAAAAAAAAATTTATGCTATAAAAAATAATCCAGTATATATGGAATACGTAATTCGTAAAGAATTGAATTATGGTAGAAAAGGGGAGATGGATGATAGAGAATGAAATGAAGCTTCAGATGGAAAAACTTTTAGAATTAACTGTTAAACATCAAGCTTCAGATTTACATTTAAAAATAAATAACCCTCCGTTATTGCGCGTCAAAGGAGCTATTGGCAATTGGGGCACAAAACCGTTAGAAGAAGAAGAATTGGAAAAAATGATTCTTTCTATTCTAACAAGTGAACATCAGAAAATTCTGAGAGAATCTGGTGATGTGGATTTTGCATATGCTATTGATAAGGCAAGATTTCGTATCAATGTTTTTAAACAACGAGGTAGTTATAGTCTTTCTGCTAGACGTGTAAATACAGTTATTCCTTGTTTTAAGGAGTTGCATTTACCACAGATTTTAGAAAAAATTTCTCTTTTTCGACAAGGTCTTGTATTGTTATGCGGCCCTACAGGGTGTGGGAAATCTACTACTTTGGCTTCTATGATTCAATTTATTAATCTAAATCGTCGTTGTCATATTGTTACGATTGAAGATCCCATTGAATATGTATATGAAGATCAGAAGTCTTTTATTAATCAACGTGAAATTGGTTTAGATGTAGAATCTTTTCCACATGCCTTGCGAGCTGTATTGAGGCAAGACCCAGACGTGATTCTTATTGGTGAAATGCGAGATCAAGAAACTTTTGGGACAGCTTTAAAAGCAGCTGAAACAGGACATTTAGTATTTGGAACTTTGCATAGTTCTACGGTAGTACAAACATTTGGGCGTATTTATGATATTTTCCCAGCTGAGGAGCGTGAAAGTATTCGGAAAGCTTTGATGTTTAATTTAATTGCAGTGATTGGACAGAAATTAGCACCTACAAAGGATAATTTAGGGCGTATTCCTATCCATGAAATTATGATTATGAATGCAACAATTCAAAAATTGATTGAAGAAAAAAAAGAAGGGAAAATCGGAGAATTGATTCGCACATTAGAAGGTGAAGGTATGTGCGATTTTAATCAATCGTTATATAAAGCTATTAAAGATGGATATATTACAGATAAAGTGGCATTGAGTATGTCACATAATCCTGAACAATTAAAAATGAACTTAAAAGGTATTTTTGTGTCTGATAGTGGTATTTTAGCCTAGTTTTATAATAAGGTACAAAATATGAATGAAGATCAATTGCTGGTCATTTTAAAAGACCAAGGACTTTTAACAGAGGCAGGCGAACGTGCTTGTTTAGAGTATCAGGAAGGATATTTAGCACAAACAGGAAAGGAAATCTCAACACATAAAGTTTTGTTAAAATTAGAGTTAGTGAGTGAAAGTGCTATTCAAAGTGTTTGTAAAGCATTAGAACAATTACAAGGTAGAGTCGAGGAAGAAGAGGAAAGCGAAGAATACGAAATAGAAGAAGAAATAGAAGAAGAAGTTTCTGAGCATGAAGAAGAAGTTTCTGAGCATGAAGAAGAAGTTTCTGAGCATGAAGAAGAAGTTTCTGAGCATGAAGAAAAAAAATATTCTTCTTTTGTTGGATTGTCAACACGCCAAGAATCTAGTCAAATGCCTAAAAACATTACGCCAGCGTTTTTAAAAAAACCACAAGCATGGGATGAAGAAGAGGTAGAAGAAGATTCACCATTGTATCAGAAACCAGTGGTAGAATCTTGTTCAAAATCATTATTTGTTGCTTATTTCTTGTTGTTTTTTACAGGAATTTTTGGCGGACATCGTTTTTATTTAGGACATTATCGTTCTGGCATTTTATATTCTTTGACACTGGGTTTTTTTGGATTGGGTCTACTATGGGATTTGATCTATTTACCTTTTCTAAAAAAATCGTATGACCCAGAATATGATTCTGAAGAATTTTTTATAGATTCAGAATATGTAGATGTTATTCATGTAGGTCATCCTGCACCTTGGTATAATGGATTGGAAGGCTTTAAAAAAATGCTTTTTGGAATAGAATCTATTTTTCAATACGTATTTCTTTTGATTGCACCTTTTATTTTAGGTTTTATAACATATTTTTTTGCAAAACCAATTTGTTTAATCATAGTTATTCTATGGAGCATTGTATTTGTTTTTAATATTTCATTTACAAAGTTTTTACGAGTTCGTGGTGGTAGTCAACATGTTCCTTTCCTAGAACTCATTAATAATAGTATCAATCGTTTATTGGTTGTATGTTATAAAAAACGTCCCTCGTTTTTCTTGTTGTATCTATTATATCCTTTATGGTTGCCTTTCCTATGCATTATCAGTAGAAGGAAACGAAAAGAATATTTCTCATTTTTATGGATTTTTATTGCTATCATATTGAGTATTCTAGTAAGTATTTTTTATTTGGTAGATACTATGGAGCCAATGCAACAAAAATGCCTTGCACAAATTGGTTATTATGGCATATTTGTTTTATGTTTTTTTATTGTCATTGTGATGTCATTTGTATCTCTTGCTAAAATACGAGTTTGCCAACATATCAAAACTGCCAAAGGTTTTTCTATTTGGACATTGCTTATTTGTTTAGTTTTTTTCATTGTTTTATTTTGGGGATATATTCCCCTGCCTGACGTATCAGAAACACTTCCCCAACGATTAGAAAATGCATACCAAAAATATTATGTTGTTCCCATGAAAGAATGGAATTCTCCCTTGGAAAAACAATTCTACTACGAAAATGAATAAGAAGAATAGTTCCCTGCCAAAACATGGCAGGGAACATTTATTTTGGAGTTGTTATGTCGTATTTCTATGCTTCTCTGCTCCTTACTGGAGTATTCTTTTTTATCTGGCTATTTTTATTATGTATATGGATTGCAAAAAAACGTCGTCGTCCTTTATTTGATTTAGATATTGCTATTTTAGGACATAGAAATGTAGGAAAAACAATATTTCTATGCACTTTATTAGATAAAATTTTACAAGGAGATTCTTTGCCAGATGATTTTTCCTGTTTTTATCTATGGGATCAAGAAGAAAAAAAATTGCGTGGTGAAATTTCTGTGAAAGAGGAAGTATCGGAATCTATTGGGGTGGCTCATTTCGATGAAAATTTGCTAAACGAATTAGAATCGCAACAAACTACAGTATTGCGTTCTGTATTCCCCTGTTTATCCGATAAAACTATTGTGCAAAAACACAATGCACGTACTTGGAATATACGAGATGGAAATTTAGAATATACATTGATTAAAGAAAGCGAAAAATTTGCGTTATATCCCGTGTATTATGCACAAGGGCGTCGAACAACGCGAGAATCTGTTATGACTGAACTTTTACGTCATAAATATCAGCAACAAAAACCATCCATTCAAACAGAAAATTTCTATATTAATTTTACTCGAGAACAACGAAAAAAAAAGTACTTACCTAAACAAATAAAATCGCAGTTTATTGATTTTCCAGGATTATATTTTGAACAGGAAGATAAATATAAGATCAATCGCATAGAATCAGTGATTCAAAATGCACAAGGATTGATTTTTGTAATCCATGCCTGGGAATGTATTTTTGAAAATGGGGATATTGTAGAAAATGATAAAACATTACATATTTATAGAAAAATTTTGGAAAAAAAATTAGCTCAAAACAACAAAATAGAAACACCGATTTATATTGTGTTAAGTCAAATAGAAAAGTTGCCTGATAAATATTCTATTCAAGAAACAAGTCAGCTTTGGAAATTTATTCCAAGTATTCAAAAATTATTACAAAATACTTCTATGTTCCATTCTACGTATATTGACTCTTTTTCTAAGCACTCCTCCAATACATTCCAAAATTTTATTCCTTTTTTCCAAGTTTTAGAAAAAAATCTTCATCTTGTACAAAAAAAAAGGTATTTTTTTATTCGCAGAATTCGACGTTTTTTCTTTCTCTTTTTTTGTCTATGTATACTTTTTGGTTTAGAATCTTGGAATTTGTTTTTATATTCTCGATTAAATATTGTTCCTTTAAGTCATATTGTACACAAAGGAGAATTAGAAGCAAAGGAATCTGCTATTTCCAATCAAATTCAACGATTAGAAAGATATAAAAAAAATGTATATAGTGTGAGTACTTTTTTTTATTTTACTTATCGTATAGAAGATTTTCAAGCAATTGTGAAAAGAAATCTACAATCTTTAGTTAAAGAACAATTGCAAATGTATTCAGCTATGTTAGCCAATGATGTATTGACTAGCGAAGAAATACAAAAAATGATACGCACAGAACAAAATTTACAACTCGTTGCACCTGAAGAATTAGAACAATATAGTCGTTATTTAGAATTTTTCAAAGAATGGCATGAACAGACAGAGAGAAACTTAAGTTATCAAATTCGTTTTTGTGAACGCTGTGATCAAGCTCAAGTAACCTATCTAAAATTTGCATTAAAAACAAAATTTCAACAGTTGGTTCAGAGTAAAATTAATGAAATTATCCAGATGCAACAACAAAATTCCAATAAAAAGCCCAATTTTATTTGTATGTTGCAAAAATATATATTTTATGTACAAGAATTTCGGAAATTAGAAGAATATTGGCAAGATAGAAGTCTGCAACGCTCTTTAGAAAAAGCATTTCTTGCTAGTTGGGAAGATTTTCAACAATATTTTTTAAAAGAAGAAAATATAGAAATAAAATATGCATATCTTATTGAAATTTATTCAGATTTTCCTAGAGAACAAGATAATATTTTTCACCAAAATATCCATGATGCACTATTTTCACTAGCCTATAATTTTTTGATTCAAATGCAAAAAACAGAATCTATGCCAGAAACAAAATTAAAACGATTGCAAAATTTTATCTATTATAGTCCATCCAGTATAGAACGATTGCACCAAGACTTACAAACAAGGATTAAAGATTTTATAACGTTGTCTACTGTAGATAAAAAAGAGCAAGATATTATCCTAGAAACAATGCAAAATTTTAAAAAAATGATTGATGAAAAAATACAAATGACAGAAAATGAAACAGAGTTGACAACATTATGGGCCAATAGAATTGTAGATTGGAACAACTTTATTAAATTACAAAAAATTACAGTACATTTTTATAATTATAAAATTCCACAACAATTGTTTGCAAATTATGATGGCAATTTTTTACCTTATATTAAATTCAAAATTCCTGGGAAAACAAAAATGCCAATTTGGAATAATAAGATACTTTCTTTAGAATTTTACGTAGCTCCAACAGATAAAATTGATTTAGAAATTTGGAATAAAAATAAATGGAGATTTGATACTTTTTTAACAAAAGATTCTATACCTGTCCGCACACTGTTATTTCAAGAAAGTTGGCAAAATTATCAAGGTATTCAAATTGTTTTTCAACTAGACACAATCATAAAAAATATGATTCCCGACTGGATTAAAAATTTAAAATAATAAATATAATATCTACATGTTTATCGAATAAAATATAATTTTTTTTATTTTCATATTTTTCTCCTTGTAAGGTGCTTTGTTCTTCTTATGCGGTACAAAGAGTAATGAAATTTTTTAAAAAAAAAGTTATGCAAAAAATCATTGTTAGAATAGAAAATAAGCTTGAATTTTTTGTAAGAATTTTATATAATACCTTTTAAGTCAATTAAGTAAATTTTATTTGTATATTTCATTGTAAGATGCAATGTCAAGTAAAATACTTAGTTTAGGAGTATATTGTGAAAAATATAAATATAATATGTTGTCTACTATGTTTGGTAGTTGGGTTAGTTGGTTGTCGGTCTATGACTCCTGATGTAGAAGATTTAGATCCTATTACTGGCTCTTTAAGAGAAGCTAAGACTATCCATCTATCATTAGTATCGCAACAAATTAATAAAGATTATAAATTATGGCGTTGTGATCATAGAGAACCTTGGTATGCAGAAGTTGGTGAAGCTATATATCTGTATCCTATACCCTATGTTCCTTATTTTCTTTTAAATGTTCCTGTTGTGACTTTTACAGAAATTGCACGACTACCTTATTATGCTGTAGTAGGAGGAAGCCGTCATCAAGATGAAGCTCAATTGTCAACACAAGAAATTTTAAAAGATTATGAAACTTTTTTTTATAAAGCTTGGGGAACACCACGCCAATACGCGGATTTTGTAAATATGGATGAATATGAATATTCACCGTCTTATTTAGTAAAATAAAATTCATAGAATGTTTTTTATGTAATTAATTTTATGTTTTATAACTAGCACTTGAAGATGAGGTCAATATAATACAATGGCTCAGATAACAATTACCAAAAAGCAACTGGTAGAAAAAGTTTCTAATAAAGCTGATCAAACAAAAATTAAAACAAAAGAAATTATTCAATTATTTCTAGATGTAATTATTAAAGAATTGCAAAAAGGAAACCGTATTGAATTGCGAGATTTTGGTGTTTTTGAAGTAAAAACACGAGCATCTAGAATGGGAAGAAATCCTCGAACTGGTGAAGCTGTTGCTGTTCCGGCAAGAAAAGTTGTTAGTTTTAAAGTCGGTCGAAAAATGAAGTTGAATGTTGCTAAAGCAAAAAAATCTGACAAGTAAAGAAGGTAGGCATGAAAATGAAACAATTCTTCTATTTTTTTATTATTTTTTCTTTCGTATGTATTACTGCGTGTGGACCACGTGTTATCCATCGTTGGGAAGATGATAAAATGGAAATAGGAGAGTTGAGTATGTTAGGAGTTAAGGAAGTTCTCGCAGGAGATCGAATTCGACTAGATAGCGATCGAATTGTACAATATATTGGCATCAATGCTCCTGATATAGGCGAGCCTTTTTTTGAAGAATCTCTAGAAGCAAATTTGTTTTTACTGCGTCGTGGAAAAGTTTTTCTTCAATTTAAAGAACCTTTGAAAAATAATAAAGGACATTATATGGCATATGCGTATATTCCTGCAAAAGGTGCATTATGCTTTTTAAATCGAGAGTTATTGCAATTTGGATATGCCAAGGTGGATCGAAATTCCCAACATACAGAATACATGGAAGATTTTTTAGAATTAGAGAAACATGCTAAATCACAAAAACTTGGCATTTGGAAACATTGATTTTCAAATGGTCAATAGATTGAAATTTTTTATTAGCAATGAGGGAAACCATGGAAGATAACGTTGCGATCGAAGTGATTTCAGCGGAAGTATTGCAATGGATTCTTGGAATTCAGAACATAGATTCTGAGAATATGCCAGATCATCTTTCAAAAATTTTTGAAACTTTTGCAGAAAAAAAGTATAAACAAACTGAGAAAATTTTAGAAGGATTGTACAAAAAGCAAAAAGAAGAACTCTCTTATTTAGCAGCATGGATTGCACTACTTTTTATCACAAAACCAGAAAAGGTGTCAGAAACTTTAGAATTATATACAACGAAAGATGAAAGTTATTATTTCTGTCAAGGTTTTTTGGCAGAATTAGATGGAAATCATAGCGAAGCAATTTCAAATTATCGTAAATCTATTAAAGAAGATGAAGAATTTATGCCCTCTATTTTTCGTTTGGCATACTATTTGAATCTTCATGGTCAAGAAGAAAATGCTATGGCATTATATGAACGTGCTTTGAAAATAAGTCCATTGTATGTTAATGTACTCATTAATCTAGGAGTTTTATACGAAGATATAGATGAGTATCACAAAGCAATTGACTGTTATCAACGTGTTCTACAAAAGTATCCTAATCATGAGCGTGCCATACTATATTTAAAAGATGCGGAAGTCTCTTTATCTATGTATGTAGATGAAGAAAAGGAAAGAGAACAAGATCAACAAAATCAAATTCTTAGTACGCCGATTAGTGATTTTGAACTTTCTGTTCGTAGCAAGAATTGCTTGAATAAGATGAAGATTCGCACTTTAGGTGATTTGACAAAGAAAACAGAAGCAGAACTTCTTTCATATAAAAATTTTGGTGAAACTTCTCTAGCAGAAATTAAAGAAATTTTAGTCAAAAAAGGCTTAAAATTAGGCATGGGAAGAGAAGAAGAAGAAGCTTTAAAAAAATGGGAAAAAAAAACCAGCAAAGTTGTAAAAGTAGTAGATAATCGAGACATAACTAATTTATCTGTTTCTGCATTAGAACTTTCAGTTCGAGGTAGAAAATGTTTAGAAATTTTAGGCATTAATACTGTTGGTGATTTGCTAGAACGTTCTGAAAAAAGTTTATTGGAATGTAAAAATTTTGGAAATACTTCTCTTCAAGAAATTAAACAAAAATTAGAAGAGTATGGACTTAGTTTGAAAGAGGATTCATCATCAATGTCTGAATAATTTCAGTAATGTTTTAGCTTTTTTAAAATTTTTTTCATTTTTATAAAAAGATGTGATATTATAAATCATAGTTACAATGGTGAATAGCTATTATAACTATGATTTGTTTTTTTGCATGCTTATTTTTTCTATATACTGTTATTCTATCAAAAAGTATGTGTGGATGTAATCATCCAATATATATGATGATTCTATAAAAAAGTATGTGTGGATGTAATCATCCAATATATATGATGATTCTATCAAAAAGTATGTGTGGATGTAATCATCCAATATATATGATGATTCTATCAAAAAGTATGTGTGGATGTAATCATCCAATATATATGATGATTCTATAAAAAATGATATGTTGATGTATTGTATACATTTTTATATCTATCAATTTTTATATAGTAGCGTATTTTATAGTAGTAGAATATAGCTTACTTTTATATATGATTTTATGATATATTTGTTTTTTATAAAAAAATATGTCATAATTTTATAAATATAATGTCCTTGTACATTGTATTTTATAATTTTATCAATATAAAGTCATTATACATTGTATATATTAAGGAGTAGTTGTTATGAAAAAGTATGTGTTACTATGTATTGTGTTGGGGATATTTTTTGAAATAAATGTGTTTTCTCAAGGATATCATGAAAATTATGCAGATGGACAACGACAGATACGACCACGGGAGAACCATAACAATCGTCCTAGATCAGCACCACGTAAGCCGTTTCCTAATCATAATTTAAGACCAAGACCCAAACCAGATTTAAAACCATCACCGAGACCGAGACCTAATCCAGATTTAAAACCATCACCGAGACCAAGACCTAATCCAGATGTAAAGCCATTTCCGAGACCGAGACCTAATCCAGATGTAAAACCATCACCGAGACCAAGACCTAATCCAGATGTAAAGCCATTTCCGAGACCGAGACCTAATCCAGATTTAAAACCATCACCGAGACCGAGACCTAATCCAGATTTAAAACCATCACCGAGACCAAGACCTAATCCAGATGTAAAGCCATTTCCGAGACCGAGACCTAATCCAGATGTAAAACCATCACCGAGACCAAGACCTAATCCAGATGTAAAGCCATTTCCGAGACCGAGACCTAATCCAGATTTAAAACCATCACCGAGACCGAGACCTAATCCAGATGTAAAGCCATTTCCGAGACCGAGACCTAATCCAGATTTAA
>JAGOMP010000050.1:0-1257 GCA_017993505.1 Planctomycetota bacterium | reverse complement strand
TAAAGCCATTTCCGAGACCGAGACCTAATCCAGATTTAAAACCATCACCGAGACCGAGACCTAATCCAGATGTAAAGCCATTTCCGAGACCGAGACCTAATCCAGATTTAAAACCATCACCGAGACCAAGACCCTATCCAAAGCATAAATGTCATCCGAAGCCACATCCGAAGCCATATCCGAAGCCATATCCGAAGCCATATCCTAAGCCACATCATAAAAGGCATAGAAGATTTATATATATTTATCCTAGATATTATATATATACTCCTCCTTATTCATATTCATCTCCTTTTGATCCATATTCATCTTCTTATATGTATGAAGATTCTGAAATATATGATAGAGACACGAGAAATATGTATAATGATGAAATAATTTCTATGAATAGCTGGATGACTGCGTTTGAGCGCATTGATGCAAATAAGAATGGATTTGTGAGTCGTACTGAATTTTCTCAATATGATTTTTCATTTTATTCACCAACATTTCGTGCTGTTTTATATGATATGATGAAGGATGTATGGTACTCTATTTCTCGTAGTGAATGGCGTAGAAATTATTATCGATATTTTAATTGATTTTTATGGAAAAAATCAAAATGATACTTACTTTTTTTTGATTTTTGGAAAGTTGATTAAATTTTATTAAATTTTTATTGATATAACTATTTGTTATTTATTATGTTAGGATATAAATAAAAAAAAATTTTTTTGAAAAGAAAAAATGTGCTTGACTTTTACTAAAAAAAAAGTACAATACATTCATGCATTAAAGAAATGCAACGCCTTCGTAAGTCACGGAAAAACAATCATTTATTATAGTTCCTGCTGGAAGGCAACATTGACAATTATTAGATGATGTTAAGATATAATAAAAAATAAAAAATTAATACAAAATTAAAACTTCTTGACAAAATCGAAAATATATGATAGAATTTTTAAATGTGATATAAAAAATATATCACAAGATCTTTGACAACAGACAAGAGATAAAAAAAGATAGTTATGCCAAATTGAGGCAGCCAATAGCGTCATAAAAAAATGATTCTAATAACAACGAGTTCGTAAAGAGCGAGAAGTTAGATGAAAAAGGACGCCCAGAAAGATTAAAAAAAATCGTGCTCTAGCAATAGAGCAGAAAAGAAATAAATTAATTGCGAAGGGTTTGATCCTGGCTCAGAACGAACGGTGGCGGTGTGCTTATTACATGCAAGTCGAGCGATAATCGGGCAACCGAGGAAAGCGGCGGATGGGT
>JAGOMP010000049.1 GCA_017993505.1 Planctomycetota bacterium | reverse complement strand
CATTCAAGCGAAGAATTTGTGCCAGTTCATCAGTGGTTAATATATCTTGATATTCTTCGAACATATTTTTTACCTTCATGCTAGAAAATATTATTTGTAATATCAATACTTTTACTGGTAATACTATCAATAATATATATAAATTAATTATTGGCAATTATTATCAATAATATACAAAATTTTTTTCAAAAGAAAAGTAAAAAGTAGAAATGTATTTTGAAAATTTATTTTGAAAATTATTCATAAATCCAAGTTGCACATATTTTTTCATTTTGTAAAATTTTCGTTAATAGTGTATGTTTATTGGCATTGTAAATGCAACTCTCTGTGCCTTCTTTTGCCAATTTCCAAAGATGCTGGATTTTACCAGCCATTCCACCTGTAACATCAATATGGGTAGATCCTGACAATTGAGGAAATACTTTTTCCCAATTGTCAGAGGAAATTTCTGGAATCAATTTTGCATTTTTTTGAATTTTTGGATCAGATTCAAAAACGCCATCTACGTCTGTTCCTAAAGCTACTAAGTTTGGTTTCCACACACTAGCTAAATAACACACAATTTGATCGCCTGATACAATATCTATTCCTGTGGTTTGATCTAAAACTGCATCTCCGTATAATACAGGAATCATGCCGTATTCTGTCATTTTTATAATGGATGAACTAGACATTTCTATGAGTTTTTTATTGTTCATGCTACAACAAGCGTGAGGAGGAAAAGATACAAACGGAAGGTCATATTTCCAAAACGCTTTAGCAACTGCACCATGTAATTTTTTCATTCCTTGGTATATGATCTGAGCTCCTATTGCTTTTTTTTCATGATATTTTTCGTTGATCAATCCATATTGATGTGCTGGAATATGCCCAAAACAACCTGCACCATGAACTACTATGAGTTGGTCTTGTTTTGGATCCCATGCTTGTTGAATTTCTTGTGCTAAACGCTTTAATGTTTTCGTGTTGACTTTAGGCGGATAAGATTCTTTTTTTGTAATAATGGAACCACCTAATTTTAAAATAATTTTTCTCATAAAATGATAGGCGTTTTCCATAGAAAACGCCTTTCTCCTTTATTCACAATGACATCCTTGGCAATTATGAGAAGTGCATGTGCCACATCCACCTCCAATGCTAGAAATAAACTTATTGTTGCTTTTCATTCCAAATGGTGAAAATTTTTTTTTAATATTCCTAGAATAGCATTGTGGACATTGATGTTCTTTCTCTTGTGTTCGAACAAGAAGTTCAAATTTTGCTTGACATTCTTGACAAATAAATTCAAAAAGTGGCATTTATTGTATCGCTCCGTTGATTTGTTCTAAAGCAGTAATTCTATCTTTTATATTACGTATACATTGAATAAAGGAATTGATGTCTTGTTTAAAGTTATTCATTTGTTGAAGATTATGTTTCAATATATTGATGCTTTGTGGAGATAGACCTTGTGGATTTCTATTGTTGCCTTCAAATTCTAATGTCGCATCTTTTAAAACTTTAATATATTGAATCAATTCTTGCAATGTATTTTTTAGTTTACCTACTTCTTGCTGATTTTTTTGAAGAAATTCTTGGTCTCTCGGAAAACCAGTCTGTTGCATTTGTGCTTGTTGCAATCGTGCTTGTTGTGCTTGTTGTGCTTGTGCTTGTTGCTGTCGTGCTTGTTGCAATCGTGCTTGTGCTTGTTGTGCTTGTTGTGCTTGTTGTGCTTGTTGTGCTTGTTGTGCTTGTTGCGGAGCAACAGCAGGAGAAGTCGAACGTATAGAAGCTTCCAGTGCTGTTAAAGCTTGGAGCAATTCTGGATACGATTGAAAACGTTTTTTAGGATCTCGATCTATCATTTTAAAAAGGACTTTTGCCAGATTTCTATTTTGAATTTGCTTAAATTTATCTGGCACATTGCCTGTTTGTACAAAATGCAATACGTGTTCTGGTTCTTCAAAAAGATCTGTTCGTTGTAGTAAATAAAATAAAGTTAAACCTAGTCCATACATATCGCTTTGAATGGAATAATCTGCATCTTGATAAATCAACTCTGGAGCTAAATAAAAAAATGTTCCTTTGACTTGATTCATCATAGTAAGTTGGGCAGAGTTTAGCGATTTGACAATTCCTAAATCTACGATTTTTGGTTCTAATGTTCCACTTTCTAATTGAATGTTACAAGGTTGAATATCACGATGTAAAATTTGAAATTTAGAGTATAAAATATGCAAGGCATTGGCAATTTTAATAATAATTCGAAGTGCAAGGTCTTCAGGAATTGTATTGCCTACAAGATAATCATGAATATTTTGTCCTGGCACATATTCCATAACATAATAGCCAATTTTTAAATCAATAACATAAATTCTTGCAATATTAGGGTTTACAATTTGAGAAATTTTATGAATTAATTGGCATTCTCTGGCGAATTCTTTTGCAGCCATTTGATTGGGAGTTTGACGATTAAATTCTTTAATTACGACCATTTTATGCGTTTGCATATCTTCGCCCAACCATTGAAAATAATCATCGGCTGTTTTTAAGAGTTTTTTGGCTACAAACCTTTGATGAAAAACTTTTTCTTCCATAATTTTTAAGCGTTTTAAACGCAACCTTCCCTGTTGTAAAATCTTAGCAAATTAAGCATAATTTAAAGTACAATAACGAATATCAAATATTTTTTGTAGTTCTGGTGAACCATATTCTGCACTTCCACTAAATACTTGAATATTAGGAATAATACTTTTACATTGAAAAGAATGTGTATGACCACATAAAACAGTCAATTGATTATGAGGATATTGCTCCATAATGTGGATTAATTCTTCGCCGACTGCTTTACAACATAAATGGGGCAACCAATCGTTTTCATCCATACCTTCTTCAAAAACGCAAATTTCTGGAAAAGGAGGTATATGGGTTGCTAAAATCACATGTTCATAACGTTCCAAAGCTTTGGGAAGAATATGACGAAAATATTCCGCAACTTCATCTCCTAATGATTGTAATTTTTTTTGTAAAGCTGTCTTTTCTTCTTCATGAAAACAATCAGCCAATTCTTTAACTAGTAAATGATCATTCATAATAACAATAGAGTTGATAAAATCACCATATCGGGCATCTGCCCAACCATCATGACCGACTAAAGCTGTATCTGCAGTTAAATGAACGACTCCAGAACAAGGAAGCCAATTCAAAAACAAATTTTCCATATGCAAATGATATATAGAGGAGCGTACTTTTTCTAAAGAACCATAATAATAATCATGGTTTCCTAGAACAAAATAAATGGGTCGTTTTAATCTTGTTTGCATCATTTTTAAAAAATAGCTACAATCTACAGCTTCTGCAATATCTCCCGTTATTAACAACGCGTCCCAAAACCTCTTTTCTAGCATGCTTAGAAAAGCTTCCAATGGTTCTGGTTCTAGAAAATTTAAATGAATGTCTGTCACCCATGCTAACTGAAAAGAATTTGAATCCATATCCATCCCTTTACAAAAAATTTGTTTTTCGACACAATCCCTAATATACATTGCATCAAACGAAAGAAATAGAATACAAAATCAATTTTTATTAATATATCAGTTTTATTGTTTAATTGCTAGAAAAAATATTTTTATTTTTTTAGCAAAGCATATTTAACTTTTATGTGATTTTAAAACTTCTAAAATATCATCATTTTAGAAATTCTAGAATATAATCAATTTCTATAATAATATAAGTTTAAAACTTCTAAAACATCATCATTTTAAAACTTCTAGGACATAATCATCTGCAATCGTGTGATCTTTTAAAATTTAGAAACGAATTTTCTAATCCTTGGAAACTCAAAATAATTCAAAATATTTTTTCTAGCAAAGAATATTTAACTTTTATATGATTTTAAAACTTCTAGGACATAATCAATGTCTGCAACAGTGTGGTCTGCTGAAATTTGGAAACGAATTTCCTCATCACCTTTGGGAACTACAGGGAAATTCATGCCTGTTGCTAAAATGTTGTTTTCTGTTAAAAAATGAACAAGTGCTTTTGTTTTGGCAGTGTCTCGAACCATAAGAGGAACAACAGGGTGATCGCCTGGTAATGTTTCCCAACCTGCCAATTTCAAACCTTCTCGAAATTGGTTTGTGACTTGTTTTAGATGAGCTAAAATTTTAAGACCTTGAGGACTATCTAAAATGTCAATAGATGTAAGAGCTGCACAAGCTTCTCCCACTGTAATGGGATTAGAATAAATATAAGTAGGTGCTGTTTCACGGAGATGTGCAATGATTTCTTTTTCTGAAACAACGTAACCACCATTTACCCCAAATGCTTTTCCTAATGTACCAATCAGTATATCTACTCGTGCGTTTGTATATTCTTCTGTACCTCGTCCTGTAGCTCCAAATGCACCAACACCGTGAGAATCATCCATAATAGTAACAACACCTTCTTCAAATTTGTCATCATATTTATTACAAATATTGACAAATTCTTGCAAAGGAGCATTGTCACCTCGCATACTAAAAATACCGTCTGTAACAACAATGACTCGTTTTGCATTTCCTATAGATTCTTGCAAGCAACGATCTAGATCAGACATGTCATTATGTTTGTAAATTTTTTTATCACTTGGGCGAGCCATTCTCATAGCATTGATAATGCAATTGTGGTTAAGTTCATCACTAATCACAATCGTTTCTTTTGTTAAGAGTGGGAAAATTACTCCTATGCTTGTAGTATAAGCAGCACTAAAAAGCATACCAGCTTCTCTTTTATGGAATTGTGCTAGTCGTTCCTCTAGCTTAACGTGTGGCAAATAAGTACCACTAATAAATCGAACAGCACCTGGACCAACACCATATTCTCTGCTACCTTTTTCTTCTGCTTCGATTAATTCAGGCTTGAGTGACATGCCTAAATAAGAATTGGCGTTCATCTTAATAAATTCTTTCCCCTCATATCCTTGCACATAGTATCGAGGACCATAAGGTGCTTGGGCAGGCTTAATGCCAGTGATAACCATTTCATGCCCTTTTCGCACGCCTTTGTCTTCTAATTCTTGTAATGATTTTTGAAAAACGCCAATAATTTTTTTCGTTGCCATGTCCAACTCCTTTAATTCTTCGTATATTTTTACTTTATTTTTTGAATCCATTTTTTTTGATTGTCTCGCGGTGTGAAAATTTGTAGTTCTTTAGGAACTGGCGTTTGGAGAACATGTGTTGCTTCTGGAATTTTTTTCTGTTGCAATAAATTTTCTACTTTATGAAAGATATACTCCTCTTCTAACGCACTATTTAAAATATGTTGCCATTTAGAGTCACTAATTTCTGAAGAATAATGATGGATGATTTCTTTGAGAAAATCTAATTTTTGTTCTATAGTAAGTTGATTTTTTTTATATGTTTGTTTTAAGGCTTCTTGAATAATAAACTCTCGCTGATCTTGTGGAAGAACATTGGATGGTGATTTTAATAAAATTTGATATGCACCCATATAATTTTTATGTTGCAATTCTTGTTCAATTTGAATTCTCTCATAACTTTTATGTAAATAAAAAAATTGAGTAAAAATTATGGTTAAAAATAAAATAAGTAAAATAACAGTCATTGCAATAATATGCCTTGTTTCTCCACCTAATCGATGCCATAATGTTTCTATAATAAGGTTTGTATCATAAATGGTAACATAAGAAAACCTACGATATCTATTAATTGCCTGCATAAATTCATCTGCACTTTTGTACCTATGTTTACCTTGTTTTTGAAGTGCTTTTAGAACAAGACAATTTAAAAGCAAAGGACAATTTTTCATTGGTTCTGGATTGTCGCGCACAATAGAACGCAACACTTTTTCTTGACTTCCTTGAAAAAGAAGATTGCCCGTTAAAAGATGATATAATAATGCTCCTACGCCATAAATATCTGTATGAACACCTAATTCTGTTCCTAAAATTTGTTCTGATGCCATATAATGCGTAGTTCCTACAATATATCCTGTTTTTGTGAGAGATTGAAATTCCAATCCTGCAAAATTAGAAAATACTTTCGCAATTCCAAAATCTAGAATGCGAACTTTCATACCTTCTTTTGTTTCTTCAATCATAACATTCGCAGGCTTAATATCTCTATGAATAATCCCTTTCGCATGTGCAATTTTTAAGGCTGTTAAAACTTGATATGCAATTTCTAATGCATCAGGAATAGGAAGTTTACGTTTTTCTTCTAAGATACTTTTAAGGCTACGTCCTGGGCATAAATCCATGACCATAAAGTATCCACCTTTTTTGCTACGATGTAGATTTCGCACCATAACAATTCCTGAATGTTGCAATAATGAGGCAATTCGTGCTTCATGAATGAATCGTTTTTCTTGGTGTTCTGTGATAGAATCTGTATTCTTTAATATTTTTACAGCAACTGGCAATTGAAAGCTTAAGTCAATGCCTCGATACACTCTCCCCATAGCACCATCTGCAATGTACGATTCAATTTTATATCGTTTGGCAAGAATTTTTCCAATTAGGTTGTCTTTTTTATTGGCCAAAAGTGTCTTTGTCGTAAATTGAATGCTTGTATTCAATCTTGGTATTTTAATATAGCGTCTACAATTATTGCATCGAATTTCAGAACGCATATCTTCCGTGTTAATTTCGATCCTTGTTCCGCAAGGGCAACCTAAAATAAAATATGGCATTCTTGTTCACCTAAATTGCACATTTTTATATCATCATCTTCAAAAATAACATCTACATCTTCGCCACCAACCATAATCGTTGGTTCCATTAGTTTTTATATAAATAAATCATCATCATCTTCAAAAATAACATCTACATCTTCACCACCAACCATAATCGTTGGTTCAATCATTTTTTCTTTTTTAATTTCTTCCACATCTGTTCTTCGAAAATAGAGTTGACCTTGGTATCGATATGCTGGTAAATTTCCTTTTCTAATAAGTTGTTGTATTTCATTTTGTTCTAGTTGCAACTCATTGCTCGTTTGTAACGCTGAATAATAAACATTGGGAGGCAACATACCAAGTTCTTGAATTTTTACAGGAGACGGCATATTGTGTCCTATAATAGGACGATTCACAGGAGGCTGAGGTATATTGATATTTTTCGACGCACTAGACTTTGCTACGGGATTTCGTAGGAACACCATATCGTCATCACTTTCTTCTGGTTCATCTTGGAACAAAGGCAAAACCATAGTAATGTCAACATCTTTATTTTGTTGCAAATTCAAAAGATCTTTCTTTTTTAAACGTCCATTGGGCAATATAGTCAACAATTTTTCTCTAATAAAACGATGAATATCAGCTTTAGACACAGATAAAATATTCATAGCTTCTTGTAAACTACAAGTTTCCTCTTCTATACTAGGAGTACGTGATTGCATAGGTGGTACGTTGGGGCGTTGTGAAATCGGTGGTATACTAGAAGGCATAGGTGGCACGCTAACTCGAGACGGAATGGGTGGTACCATAGAACGTTGGAACGACATCGGTGGCTTCGTACTTTGTGGTGGAATCGGTGGCACCATGGATCGATGGGATTGCATCGATGGCACTGTACTTTGTGGTGGAATCGGTGGCATCATGGATCGATGGGGCGATACAGGTACATTCGAAGAACCTCTGCTAGGATAAGGATTGACCACTACTTGATTCGTTGGCATGGAAGAAATATAAGGAGTATCTTTAATCAAGGTGGGTTCTATGCTTTGTGATGTTTTACATTTTGCATTGACTTGATCTTTTGAAAAATAATATTTATTTCCAATTTTTGTAGTTTGTAATTCTGCTCTTCCTACCATTAACTGCAATTGTCTAGAATCAATATTTAAGAGTTGCAATACTTCATCCCACGTATAATATGTAGTAACACCTTGCATAGCAATATCGTCTTGTTGCATAGTTGAAGATACAGACGAAGACGGTGCATGATAAATTGCAGATGATGAATCCTCTGTTTCTTTTTCTAATAAATCTGAAAATTTTTGAAAATCTGCTTTTCGTAAACTTGTTTCTCCTTGGTAATGATATGTTCGAATTTGATATTTTTTCAATATTTCTGGCAAAGTTTCAATAGGAATGCGTAAAATTTCAGCCACTTCACGCAAAGGATAAAACGATTTTCTCAATTTTGTAAAATCAATTTGAAAATTTGATCTTGATGGGGAAATTATAGCAATAGGTGTGTGAGGATCGCAAAAAGAAATTGTGTCTTCTGGAAATGCAAATTGATCTTTTTCTTCTTCTGGTAAAATAACAGTAGGTTCAATTTTTTGAACATATTTAAGAACATCTTGTTTTCTAAATTTCATTTTCCCTTGGTCAGGAATTGCCTCAATTTTTTGATGAGCAATCATTTTTTTCAGCTCATTGGGAGTTATTTGCAATTCATATAAAGCTTCATCAAAAGATAAATATTCTATCGCAGAAGAAGGGTCAGATTTCAAACTAGTAGCGGAAGTGTATACATTGCTCATCATATCTTGAGGTATGGCAAGTTTTTGTTTATGACCTGAAGAAGCAGCTTCCACAACCATAGTGGCATCTACCATGCGTTCGCTTCGAATGGCATCAATTTCTGATTTAAGAAATTCTGGCATCCCTTGTGCATTATGAAATACTGAAACTTCACCATCTGCAATCATTGCTTCTAGTTCTGCCTCATCCATTTGTAGCATACTTAAAGCCCCATCTAAGGTATAGACATCTTTTGATTGATTAGCAGCTCTAAAATTATCCATTAAGGGATCGAGAGAATAGTCTGGTTTGCTATCTCTTCTTGTTGAAAAATTAAAATCATCGTCGTATTCATCATCCACTAACGACACATCACTATCACTTGCCATTACAATAGTCGCATCTATTTGACGCAGAGCAATATATTGGTCAATTTCTTGTCTATCAAATGTGATTTTCCCATTATCATTATAAACTTGAAATGTTCCTTCATTTATCAAATTTTGTAATTCTGGTGTTTCTATTTGCAATGCATTCAGAACTTGATTCCAATTATATCTCTGCTTAGAAGCTAAAATTCTTTCCACATCACTTCCGCGAAATTTAAGATCCCCCTCATGGATCGTAGGTCGCAGTTCTCCTGTCTCAATCCATTTATTGAGTTCTTGAGAATTGGACTGTAGTACTTTGAGTACTTCTCCGAAAGTATAAAAATCTGCCATGAATTCTTTCCTTATACGGCGATACCTTAATTGCTGATTGTAATCTTACATAAGCTTCTAAAGTGTATATAACTATTTTTTACTTTTTTTGTGTCTTTTTTCAGGTTTTTCTTGAAGCAAATATGCCTGTTCATATTTTTTTTTGTATGGGATATAATCTTTTTTAAGTATTTTTTGTAATTCTCTTTGACCTAAAAAAGAAATATAAAATAAGCTAAAAGGAAGGTTTATAGAGAGAATATCTAAAAACACTTTTGGTGTAGAAAAACTTGGCCAAGCAAGAGATACAGTTTGAGATTCCCAAGAAGTTATAGTAAGTATTTCCCCGTGGATTGTAATCGATTGGATAAAATACCATGGCCAATATAATGTCTGCAACATTGTTTTAATTTGAATTCCACGTTCACTAATAATATACGTTTGAAAAGTAAAATACAATAACTTGCCTATCCATGCCACAGAAAACAATAGGGTAAAAATCATAGCAAATTGATAAAATAAAGGAAATTCACTATAATGTGCATGATTTTGATAAGGAATATACATAAAAAGATAAAAAGGAATAGACAACCAAAGGCAAATAAAAATAAGGTGACGTCCTATATGTTTTCCAACATTAATAGAATACGTTGTTGTGGTAGAAGCTTGTTGCATATATTTCTGTCTTTTTTCAGAAGAATTGAATTCATTTTCTTCCATTTTTTGTTGTGCTAAATCTTTCCACTCTTGAAGTCGTTCTTTATATTGTACCATAGTTTGATAATATCGTTCTTCTAAAGGAGAAATGCGACCATGATACGCTTGGCAACTTTGATAAAATAAGACTCCTCCTAAAATAAATCCAACAACATACACTGCACCTGCTAGACAAGCATGGATCAAGGGATGAGGAAACAACAAAAAACAAGATCTAAAACTTAAAATAGTAGTAGCTAACCATAAAAGCGAAAACAATAAAAAAAATCTTGACATTGCTTTTACTTTTTCTCTTTGTTCTTGAACAGTAAGGTATACAAGAGAAATATTTGGCATACATTGCCATAATAATACTAAGGCAACTCCATAACAAATTAAAGTAATATTGGGAATAGGCATAGAAAATAATGCAAAAAAATTCGCCAATACCATAAAAATGCAAAATCCAAAGCATTTTATATAAAAAATGAATGACAATGGAGATGTATAAAGAGCTGAAATATGATGCATAAACATTCACCTAAACTTTCACAGTATCTAATGCAGCTAAAAGTTCTTTGACACTTGAATAACGTTCTTTAGCATTTTTATTCAATGCTTTTTGAACAATACTTTGTAAAGTATTGGGAACAGTAGGATGAAAACTAGGACATGGTTTTTCTCGAATTTCATGAACAATTGCTAATGCAGTGGCACCAGTAAAAGGCTTTTTATGTTCTATTAACTCATAAGCAACCACACCCCAAGCCCAAATATCGGAACGAAAATCCACATGAAAAGAATTGATAGTTTGTTCAGGAGACATATAATGAAGATTGCCAATCGCAGTTTTCATACTTTGTGTAATGTTTCCCAAAGAAGCATCTGGTTTTTCCCAATATTTGGCTACAAAAAAATTTCCTAATCGCAAAGAACCATTTAAACTGATATAAATAGATTTGCTAGAAATGCCACGGTGAACAATCCCTCTTTTATATAAAGTATTCATGGCTTGTGCTAAACGTCGTAGAATAGTGATGATTACAGAAATAGGCAATCTTTCTTTCTGTAATAATTCCTCCAAAGTCACTCCAGCTATATATTCTGCAGGAACATATGCATATCCTAATTCTTGATATTTTACAAATTTATCCACAGACAAAATATGATTGGCACAAATTTTTGACGCAATCGTATAGCCACGTTCTATTCTTTTTAAAACAGTTTTCCAACCTTTTTTAGCACGATTTAATTCAAATTTATAAAAATATCGAATAGGACTACCTGGAATATATTTTTCTAAACCTTGAATTGCTAGATAAACAGTTGCAAACGACAAAATGGAAACTTTTTTTACACGACTATCTACCATAGTTTCAGAAAACGTTGTCCATAAACATTCTGGACACCAAATTTTACCTTGAAAAAAGACAGCATTTTTATTGTGCACATCTTCCAAGCTCCATTCTTGTTTACAAGTTTTAAATGAGCATGGCGTTGGATCTTTTAAATTAAAACAACGGCAAAGATGCTGTGATAAATCTGTTTCTCCTTGAAACAAAACAGAAGAAAGCAATTGAGTATTTTCTTTTACTGTTTGTGTTTGATAGAAAGCAGGTTGAGAAACAGAAAACATGGCTTTTTCTTGCATATTTTTTAAGGCATGTACAATTTCTTGTGCATGATTAAACCGTTTATTGCGATTTTTATCTAGCATTTTATTTAAAATGCGTACAAATAATTCTGGCAAACCTTGGCAAAACTCTTGAATATAAAGACAATTTCCTAAACTATGATTGAACAAAATTTCTTCTTTATTCTCGCCTGTAATCGGAGCTTGACCTGTTAATAAATAAAAAATGGTGCATCCTAAAGAATAAAAATCTGTGCGATGATCTATCTTTTGTATACCTCTAGCTTGTTCTGGTGCCATAAATCCTAAACTTCCCCAAGAAAAACCAGACAATGCTACAGATGCTAGTGACTTAGGACATGCTAATCCAAAATCACCAATATAATATTCGTCTAAACCTTTAGATATAATATTTGCAGGCTTAATATTTCGATGGACTATATTTGCATCATGAGCACACTGTAAAGCTGGCAATATATTTTTTAAAATCTCTATCACCTCATCTAAAGAATATACACCCTTATCTTGGCAACATTTTTCTAAATTTATTCCAGGATTATATTGAGAAACAGCATAAAAAAAATTTTCTTTTTCTTGGACTTCATAATTAGAGATTATATTGGGATGGACTAACCCTACAGATGCATTTGCTGCTTGTAGAAACATATTCCAAGCATTAAAAGATTTCATTTCATCTATGACAGTAGATTCAAAAATTTTTACTACAACATGTTTTTGCATCTTTGATGAATATGCTAAGTATATTTTTGATTTCCCTGAATGTATCCACCGTTCTAGTCGATAATCTTCTATACTTTTGCTTACCCAAAAATCGTCCATAACATTATAGGCGTATCTGTTACGCCACTCCTTACTAAGAATTTGATCATCGCAAAAAACTATTGTTTGCCACAAAATTTGTGAAATCAAATAGACTAATTAGTATTATACAGTTAAAAAAGACAAGAAACAACAAAAAAAAATTCTGATATTGCTTTTATATAAATCCTTAAAAGAAAAATCCCTAAAAAAATTCTGATGTTGCTTTTATATAAATCCTTAAAAGAAAAATCCCTAATTGTTAAAAAAATTGTTTTTTCATTTTCTTTTTGTTACAATGTAGCACAAAAAAATATATTAGGAAAATAAAATATGGATATAAATCTTTTAAAAACAATTGAAGAGCGGGTTCAAGCTGCACTGGAGCATTCTAAATTTTATCAAGAATTATATAAAAATAAACAACTTTCTCCATTTACAGAAGAAGTCTTCAAAAGTCTACCCATTGTGACTAAACAAGAATATTTAGAACGTTGCGATCGAAAAGACCTTAACAATCTCCAAGATGAATGCAACCTAGCATGTTTTACAGGAGGCAGTACTGCAGTTCAAAAAATTACATTTTGGAACTTATCCTATAGCAAACGCCAAATTTTTATTTTATCACAAGCCATGAAAAAGTTAGGCATCCAACCTGGCGACATTGTACTCAATTTATTTGCACCAGGGATGTGGGGTGCTTTTGAAGGATTCAATCGAGGGCTAGAAGAAACAGGTTGTACTATTATTCCTTTAGGACATCATCATTCTATGGAAGAAATCGTAAAATTCATTCTAGAATTTCACCCTACTGTAATTATTGGTATGCCTCACATCCTTGTGGCACTCATTGAACATCTTCTATCCACAGAAGAAACAGAACAAGCATTGAAAAATATTAATAAAGTTCTGTATGCTGGCCAAGGAATTACAAAAGAACAATATTCCTTTATCAAACAATACATTCCACAAATTTCATCTCCTATCTATTCTGCCACAGAATCTGGAGTAGTAGGCTACCAATGTAAACATTGTCCACCAGGTTTTTTTCACAAAAGTCCTGACGTGTACATCGAACTTTTTAAACCAGAAAGCAACACGCCGCAAGAAAAAAAAGGCGAAGTAGTTATTACAAGCCTTGCCAATCGAGTTGCTCCTTGCATTCGTTATAGATTGAGCGACTTCATTGAATGGCAAGACAAACCTTGTGCTTGTGGAGATCCAGCACAACTCTTTCATATTAGCGGTCGCGTTGGTGACTTATGCGTTTTAAAATGTCCTTACAGCGACATTGTCACACCTATCACACAATATTTAGGAAATCGAATCAGTCAAAATTTGCAACTCTATATTGATGAAGTGAACATGAACAATGCACCCCACAATCGTCTCACCTTTCGATACCAACCATTCCCAGGAACTACAGAAAAAGAAAAAAAACAATTGCATGATGATTTTCAAAATTTTTTACAAACAAAACACCCGATCATATCCAATTGGATTCAAAGAAATATAGAATACGTAGAAATTCAAGAAATAGATGACTACACTATGCTTAAAAATCCAAAAACAGGGAAAATTCGACTAGTTGTAGATACAAGAAAATATATATAACATCTCTGACATTCTAAATTAAAAAATATATAATTCTAATATAACATTCAAAAATATTCATTGCATTTTTAGTTGTATTTTACACTGTTATTTTTTATAATGATCGAATCATCACATAATTTTTTGAAAAAATTTTGCAATTTTTTTATATTTTTGCTAGGGATAGAACATGAAAAAAAGGTTTTTCATTTTATCAGCAGTCATAATATTGGGATGGTGTTGTTGCTACCTTTTTGTTTTAAGACCATCTGAAAAACAAATCCAACGCTCAAAAAAAAGCATTCAAGAACATACAGAAAGCATCGCTACCTTACACTCTAGTGAATACGATTTACAAGAAGAATCCCTTTTAAAATGGATAGCCAAAAAAAATGAAATAGAATCTAACATTCAAAATATTTGCAATAAAGTAGGCATAAAAAAACTTTCGCAATATTCTACTAGCATTCTAGATTTTCGTAGCGAAAAAGAAACAAAACTACAAAGTTTACGCCCCATAGCAAATAAACTAGGCATTAAATTTCCTATAGAACTGGGCTTTGATTCTATTTCTTCTATTTCTTATAACCATTGGATTCGATTGCACTTTATTCAAGAAATCATCCTACGATTTTTTAAAATATGTGAAAAAAAAGATAAAGGGAACATCATTTCCATTCAATATCCTGATTTAGAAAAAGAAATAGAAAAAATTTTCTTATCAAAAATTGATATAGAAATGACAATAGAAAGCAATTACCAATTCTTACAAAGCTTTTTACAAGAAATGTGCAAAGATACAGAAGACAAAACATTCTTTCTATTATCTGAAGTGCAAATTGTAACTAAACACCAAGACATACTTACAACAAAAATAAAATTTTCTGCACTTATTCTTTCACCAGAACAAGATATACAAGCACCTATGGACAATGAAAATCTTATCCATACAAAAGACAATCTAGAAACTGTGCCCATTTGGGAAAGATATTAAATTGTAAAAATATATAACATATAAGGATGCAAAATGAAATTATTTTGTTTTTTACTTTTATTTATAATTTGGTATCCCACAGCAAAAATCTCCGCAGAAATCTTTCAATTTTATATGACAGATAAAACTCTAAAAGTAAATACAGACTACATTGAATGGGATAAACTTGAAAATAAAATTATCACGCAAGAAAGAGATATATCTCCCCAAAACATCTTATGCAAAAACATTGTAGAAATTAGTGGCAAACAACCAACTATTTCAAAAGATGATACAAAACTCATTCTTGGGGACAATTCTGTATTATATGGACATATCACAAACGGCACACCACGATCAATCATTTGGGAATCGCCTACTTTAGGAAACATAGAAATTGAATTGACTCAGCTGAAAGAGATTGTTTGGCAAGAAATAGAATCTCAACATCATCTAGATATGGATTGTCTATATTTTAAAAATGGTGATACTTTAGAAGGTCTCATTGAAAGTGTAGGTCAAGGTATCGTTACTATCGAACATAAACATCTAGGAAATCAAAAAGAATATTTTGAAAACCTAGCTAAAATTGTATTTGTTCCACTAGATTTTAACATAGAAAAAAACAAAATTAAGGGAATGTCCATTATAGGAATCCTTCAAGATTTCAGTTTTATCCATGGAAATATCCTCAATATTACTAATGACGGAGTCACTATTCTAACATCATTTATAAAACACCCCCTTCTTCTTCCTTGGAACAAAATCAGCAATATTTTATTTGAAAGCAATGAATTTATATATATTAGCGATTTAGACGAAGAATTATATCATATCAAATACACACCTTATTTTAACGTGACATTTCCTGCAAAAAAAGATAAAAACCAACAAGGCGGCTCTATTGTATTAAATAATCGCTACTTTTATAAAGGCTGGGGCGTCTGTTCTCGAACAGAAATCATCATCCAATTACAAAGAAAATTTCAACGATTCCAATGCACAGTAGGACTTGATGATTCTGTCCTTCAAGCTTATGCAAAAAATTCCACAATGATCGGTGGAAACGTCAATATTCAAGTATGGACAGATTCCATCCTCTCTTACCATAGCGAAGAATTTACAATTTTTAATAAACCAGTAGAACTAGATATAGACATTAGAAACGTATATACCCTAAAATTACTTGTAGATTTTGGAGAAAACGCCCATGTACATGATTTTGTCAATTGGGCAGGTGCTCGCCTCATTCGTTAATTATTACATGGATACTAGCAATGAAATTTATTTCATTTTTTAAAAAACAACAGAATTTTCATACAAAAAGAGGTTGTCCTTATCCTCTTGGCACAACTATTTATAAACATGGGATCAACTTTGCTATTTTTTCAGAACATGCTACAAAAGTTACCTTAGTTCTTTTTTCTCTTCATGAAGAACAACCTTGGTGTGAAATAGAACTTGACCCAAAAATTAATAAAACAGGCAACATATGGCATATTTTCATAAAAAATTTATTGCCCAATCTACGCTATTCCTATCGCATGGACGGTATATATAACCCTAAAAAAGGACATTTTTTTCAAGAAGAAAAACTACTTTTTGATCCCTATGCAAAACAACTCTTTCCCCACTCAAATTGGGGAGAAAATATGCAAAATACAAAGCCTTGGATTGCAAACTCCTTTTTTTCTTGGGAAGATGATACACCTCCGAACATCCCTTGGGACGAACTCATTATGTATGAACTCCACGTCCGAGGCTTTACAAAAGACGATTCCTCTTGTGTGAAACACCCTGGAACATATTTAGGATTAAAAGAAAAAATTCCCTATCTACAAGAACTAGGAATCAATGCAATAGAACTTCTTCCTATCCATGAATTTTATGAAACAGAAAATATAAACTACAATCCCATTACAAAAGAACGACTCTACAACTATTGGGGTTATAGCACAAATTTATTCTTTGTTCCTAAATCTGCCTATGCTGTCAAAAATGCATGCATAGAATTTCGAGAATTTGTCAAAGCATGCCATAAAGCCAATATAGAAGTTATCTTAGACATTGTAGTTAATCATACGTGCGAAGGGAATGAAAAAGGACCTACATTACATTTTAGAGGAATAGACAACAGCATCTACTACCTTATGAATACAGAAGGCAATTTCATGAACTTCAGTGGTTGTGGAAACACAGTTCAATGCCAACATATTGTAGTCCAAGAATTCATCCTAGATGTGCTACGATATTGGGTAGCAGAAATGCATGTAGATGGATTCAGATTTGATTTAGCAAGCATACTATGTCGAGATTGCCAAGGAAAAATGTTAGAATCACCTCCTTTAATAGAACGCATCTCTAAAGACCCCATCTTAAAAAATTGCAAACTCATAGCAGAACCTTGGGATGCCGGTGGAGCATATCAAGTTGGCTCTTTTCCCCATTACAATCGATGGGCAGAATGGAACGGTTACTATCGCGACAAAGTCCGTGCTTTTCTAAAAGGAGATTCTGGCATATCTGCTGACTTTGCAAATTGTCTCATTGGCTGTCCTCAAATGTACAAAGAAAAACAACGGCCAACTTATCATTCCATCAACTTTGTAACATGCCATGATGGATTTACATTGGCTGACCTTGTTTCCTACAACGAACCCCATAATTACTTAAATGGTGAGGACAACAAAGATGGATGCAAAAATAACTATAGCTGGAATTGTGGTGAAGAAGGTCCCACTACAAATGAAAAAATACTACAACTACGAAAAAGACAAATTAAAAACTTTTTAACAACACTCCTTATTTCACAAGGAGTTCCCATGTTATTAGCAGGGGACGAATTTTGTCGTACACAAGAAGGCAACAACAATGCCTATTGCCAAGACAATAAAATTTCATGGCTAGATTGGAACTTCCTTTATAAAAACAAAGAAATATTTCGTTTTACAAAACATTTAATTAAATTACGGAAACAATACTATTCCACAGATGGGAAAATCAAATGGCATGGAATTCAACTAAACAAACCTGATTGGAGTTACGAATCCCACAGCCTAGCATTAGAAATTATCTCAAAAACAAATACACATATCTATATTGCAATGAACGCTTTTTGGGAAGATTTACAATTTGAAATTCCTAGCCTAATAAACAAAACTTGGAAACTCTATGTTGACACTTCTAAAAAAACTCCCAACGATATAGTAGACAAAACAAAAGCAACCACATTTTTTAACACAACATACCTTGTTTCCTCCCGTTCCTTTATTGTACTCATTGCAGAATAAAAAAACTATAACTACATATAAAAGATCCGTGAAAGTCAATAAGCCACAAAAGAAAAGATCCGTGAAAGTCAACAAGCCATAAAAGTTAGATACACAGCAAGTGTATAACAAAACAAATCATCATAGTTGATGAAAAAATTTTTTACATGACTGGTATAAATGATGGAAATATTATTATGGGTTTTATCTAGCATCATATTAACGTTTATCATCTCCTCGTATTGGCAAGAAAAAAAAGCAGAAAGACGTGCTAAAAAAATTACAGATAAAAACTCTGTGGGAATGCCTACATTATCTATGGCATTTCAAAATGAAAAAATACGAGAAGAATTTGGACGCAGAATATCGAAAAAATCCCAGAAAAAAAACATTTTTACATGGATAGCCTCTTTATTTTTTTCAAAAGAAATACAACAAAAAGACAACAACATAAATAAAATAGAAAAAGAAACAACATTAGGTATATCCTCTCGAATTCCTGAAGAACCAAAAGCAAAAGTGGCTAGTGTACAGCCAAAACCACGTTGGGTTCAACCAGAAGCACCAAAACCAGTACCAGTACAAGAGCAAAAACTAGAACACGAACTAGAACTAGAACACGAACTAGAAAGTGAACAAGCCAATCGCACTGACGAAACAGTCGTGGAAATCTCAGAAATCGGAGATATTATAGAAGAACAAGCTGATCCAGAACGAGAACTCATAGGTGAAGAAAATTACTATGATCCTATGCTATATACAGAAAAAATCACACATAGACCAAGCTCCGAAGAATACATAGAAGACACCAGCTTACCAAAAATACAAGCATTGTACATGCACATACCAGAAATTGTAGAACAAGGGCAAACAGACATATTGATTCCATTGCGACTCCAAAATCTAGATAAAATTCCCATTTACCTCATATCCACTCGCTTATACTATCGTTGTCAATTAGAAGATATACAAGGCGAATACAAAGTCATCAGTTCTACAAGCACCTCGGAACTCATTCCACCTAATTCAGAAAAAGAAATCATTCTACATGTAGATATAGCCACAGACATACCTATTGGTCAAGCTGCTATCACCCCTATATTGCTTGTCAGTTGGAACGACAATGTACCCCAAGAACTAGAACTCGTCTCCGAAGAACCATATATCTGGACTGTACAACCTCGTGGTCGCACGTTTGTCATCAGCACAGAACACTCTGATAGAGAAATCGCTGGTATCCCTTTTTGGGTAAAACTAGAAGCATGGTGCAATAATCAACCTGATATTGACTATTCTGGCGTTAGTCGCATCTACTTCGATATCGTAGATTCTTCTAACCAAACAGCCGCACAAATTCCCAATTACCTAGACTTATCCTTTGACCATGGAAAAACCATTACAGAACGCAACTTCTGTTTTTACAACACAGTTGAAACATACCTTCTCCGTGCCAAAGATACACAAGCTGGTGGTCCTCAAGGCACCTCCAATATGATTGCCATTAAACCAGGAGAACTCGGCAGTTTTCGATTAGAACTCGACACGCCACAAAAAAATAACACAGTTCTAGAAGGACGATGTCACCTAATCGCCTTAGATATGTACGAAAACATAAAAACAAACTACCATACTGACACTATACTCGCATCTTCCGAAGGCAAAATCAAAGGCATACCTAGTGTAGGAAACGTAATTAGCGGAGCAAATTTTCAAGATGGAATTGCTGACCTAGTTTCACTAGGCATCAAAATTAATGTTCCAGAATTAACAGAAGGTGGAAAAGTAGTAAAACTCATTGCTAAAGCCAATGGAAAAATCGGCTATAGCAATGAAATCACTCTTATTCCTTCTACAGTCATGCCGCCTTCTGCCACGCAAGCTCTCTTACGAAAACTCTGGGGCTATCGCAAAAAACGAATCTGGATTGCCAACACAGATGAAGAAGTCACCAATGATCTACAAGAAAATTTTCAAAACGACTATGATGTTCTAGTACGAACCTTAGAATTAGACCATCTAGACGTACTCATTGGCAATCCTCCAGACGTACTTTTTTTAGATGCATCTACCACAGAATCTGAAGGATACGCTATTTTACGAGAAATTCGCCGTACACCCAACATGGAAGGGATCAATATTTTTATCATCGGATCCTCTACAGAATCAGAGCGAAAAATTTCTGAAGTACTTCGTAGCGGTAGCATTTATCTAACAAAACCAATTAGCATACCCACGCTACGTGCCATGGTTGCTGACTTGCTAGAAACCACCTCCATGGAACATGGTCACATGCCTACACGAGGTGCTCGCATGCAAGGTAGTGAAGGTCACATATATCAAATCATCTCTAAAGTAGGTGAAGGTGGCATGGGCTACATCTACGAAGCCAAACGACTACGAGATCAAAAAAAAGTCATCATCAAGTACTTACCACCACGAGACTTCAAAAGTATTAAATCCGTAGTTCGATTCATCCAAGAAGCTCACACAGTTTTATCCTTTCAACATGAAAATCTAGTAACTGGTTATGACATGATTATGGATCGAAATAGATGTTTTTACGTCATGGAATTCATAGATGGGAAAACAGTAGAAGAACTCATACGAAAAGATAAAAAAATACCTCCTATCATTGCTTTACGAATTGTGCTACAAGTAGCAACAGCCCTGCAATCATTAGAAGAAGACCACCACCTAGTCCATAGAGATATAAAACCTTCCAACATCTTAGTGACACCTCATGGACTCGTAAAACTAGTAGATTTTGGGATTGCCAAACTAAGCAACCACCATCTAACCACAGTGGGAATTATACTAGGAACACCTTATTATCTATCACCTGAACAAATTTTAGGGAAAGAAATTACTATTCAAAGCGACATCTATAGCCTAGGTGCCACATTCTATCATATGATTACAGGCGAACACCCATTCCAAGGTTCTGACGTATACAACATCATTCACCAACGCCTAAATAAAGATCCTAAAGACCCGCGTACCTACACAAAAGATATCCCCGAAGTCATCTCCAACTTAATACTTAGAATGATGGATCGAAAACCAAACCGTCGATTTGACAATTGCCGTTCCTTAATAGTCGAAATAGAAACAATCTTACAATATTTCAATTACTAAAAAATAACAGAAATTGTACGAATAGGAGATTTTTGTGGGTTGGTTCGATGAATTAAAAAAACGAGAACGACTTTCTATAGTCAAAGAATTGGCGTGTTACCTAGGGAATCTTGCTCATATACAAGGAGGCATTCTTAGAGATTTAATTGAAAACTATGAATTCATACTAGATGACTTCATACTAGAAAACTTAGAATATATACTAGAATACCTTAGCGTCGATGGCTACACACTCATAGAAAAACTCGTCCCCTATAAAGACAACGTATACCAACAAATTTCCGTTTTTGCAGAAGAAGACCCTGAAATCAACAAATTCCTACAAATATCTGCCAAACGAATCAAAGAACGTTGCCAAGCCATCATCTTATTCATACAAGAAGATATAGAAGAAGCCCTCAAGGAAAGCCAAGAAGCCTGTCATCAAGCCGAAGAAAATCAACAACAAGAAATCTCATCTAATATACAACAAGAAACTATGCCTAGGAAACACATTACTCAAGAACAATCTACTTCTGAGAATAAACTACAAGAAACAGATAAAAAACTTAATTCTTCTTCTGAAATAAAAAACATCATCTTACAAGAACAGGAAGATACTTTTACTCCAGAACAAGTTACTACATCTGATGCCACTAAAAAAGAGATACAACAAGCAGAACAAGAAGAAGAGGAAGAACTCACGCCAGAACAAATAAAACATCTACTATCTGTCGGAGAATCTTGGAAAAAAGAAGAACCAAAACCGCTCTCACCAAAAGAAGCAGCTGAATTTTTAGGAATAAAAAATGAAAAACAACCAATACAACAAAACAAAATTATAGCACAACAAGGAAAAGCCATTCGACCTGATTTATGGAAAAAAAACATTTCCGAACAAAACAAAATAAACCTTGAAAATATTGAAAAATCAGAAGAATCTCAAGAAACTATGCATAAAGAAAAAAAATTAGATGAACCTCAAGAAATGAGTCCTAAAGAGGCTACACAATTCTTTCAAGCACAAAAAAGAGCAGACAGACCTAAAGAAATAACAACTAAAGAAGCTATGCACAAAGAAAAAAAATTAGATGAACCTCAAGAAATGAGTCCTAAAGAGGCTACACAATTCTTTCAAGCACAAAAAAGAGCAGACAGACCTAAAGAAATAACAACTAAAGAAGCTATGCACAAAGAAAAAAAATTAGATGAACCTCAAGAAATGAGTCCTAAAGAGGCTACACAATTCTTTCAAGCACAAAAAAGAGCAGACAGACCTAAAGAAATAACAACTAAAGAAGCTACACAACAAGAAAAAAAATCAGATGAACCTCAAGAAATGAGTCCTAAAGAGGCTACACAATTCTTTCAAGCACAAAAAAGAGCAACAGTGAAAGGACAATCTACTGAAAAACAATCTACAGATCTTTTGGTACAAAAAAAAACAGTCTATAACAGAAAAACAGATCCCTATGCATGACAAAGAAAAAAACATAGAACCTCTTAGCCCTGAAGAAGCCGTCTATTTATTAACAAAACAAGGCAAAGATATGCCTAGACCTATGACATTAGAAGAAATACAAAAATTCTTTGATAAAAATATGCCCAACCCTATGACATTAGAAGAAATACAAAAATTCTTTCAAAATAAGTAAAAATCAAAATAAATAAAATATGCAAAAATAATGGGTTACCAACTGCTTTAAATAATCTATAAAATAATATAAAATAATATAAATATTTTATAGAATTATGTGGAAATATCAAAGCTGATTTAACACTAAAAGATAGAGTGTATATTTGTAATGAATGTGGTTTAAAAATAGACAGAGATTACAATGCAAGTTTG
>JAGOMP010000048.1 GCA_017993505.1 Planctomycetota bacterium | reverse complement strand
CTCGTTTCTCTCTATTGTCAAAGATCTAAAATTCTCGATTCATCTCTCGATTCATCTCAAATTTTCATTATGGCTCTATTAAAACATCTTTTCTTAAAAAGTCAATAACTTTTTTTTATTTTTTTTTAAAATAATTCCTCAGCCTTATTGTATAAGCCTCAACAAAATAATTTTTTTTAAATTTTTTTTTAAAAAACGCAAAATATTACTATTATTTCACCATATTATTCATGAATTTATTTAACAACATTCATAAAATTTCTAGGATGATCCTTCAAAATACTCAATACACAATTTCATTTCTAATAATATTCATTATTAATAATTAATAAATTTCATTAATAATTAATAAATTTCTGAAATGATCCTTCAACATACTTTAACTTTCTTCTTTCTCATTTTCGTGCAATTCTAACTCCTGTACAATTTTTTTTAATTGAGTAGGAATGTTGATATGTTGAGGACATCTAGATACACAAGCGTTGCATTCAATACAAGCACTTGCTTTATGGTTTTCGGTCATATTATTGTATATATGAGAAAAATATAAAAGGCTACCAGTACTTTTATAATCATTGTAAAGTGCAAAAATACGAGGAATATCTACGCCTATAGGACAGGGTACGCAATAGCGACATGTAGTACAAGGAATAATGCCAGAGATACGAGAGGCAAGTAAAGCTTGGTTTAAAGCTTTTTTTTCTTCTTGAGTCAATTCTTGGAATTGACTCATAGTTTTGATATTGTCTTCTAAGTGTTCATAGTATGTCATACCACTTAAAACAACCCAAACATTTGGTAAAGAACCTGCAAATCGAAATGCCCAAGATGCAGTACTTGTATTGGGTTGAAATTTTCGTAAAATCGCAGTGGCATCTGGTTTTAATGTTGCGAGTGCACCGCCACGCAATGGTTCCATCACAATCACAGGGATGTTGAGTTTTGTTAAAATTTCATATTGTTCTCGAGAACGATATAAATCCCAATCTAGATAATTCAATTGAATTTGTGCAACATCCCAAGGATAAGCTTCTGCAATGACTTTTAATACTTCTGGTTCATCATGAAAAGAAAAACCGAGCATCTTAATTTTGCCTTGTTTTTGTTTTTCTTTGCAATATTCGAACACTTGTAATTTTTCTACTGTACTCCAACTATGACGATCTAAACTGTGGAGAAGGTATACATCAAAGTACTCAGTTTTGCATTTTGTAAGTTGTTCGTTGAAAATTCGTTCTAGATCCTCTTTTGTCTGCAACATCCAAACAGGCATTTTGTTTGCCAACAGAAATGAATCACGAGGATACTTTGATAAAATGTCTCCAACAAATACTTCACAAAGTCCATCATGATACATATATGCAGTATCAAAATAATTGATCCCAACTTCCATGGCACGTTGGATGAGTTTTTCACCAGCTTTATAGTCAATTTTGGGACTATCTGCTTCGATTCGTGGCATACGCATTAATCCATAACCTAACAAAGGGGCTGAAATCCCAGTTTTAGGATGTTTGCGTCGAACAACTGACATAGGTTTGGATTCTGTTTCTTTTGAAGGGACGGCATCTTTTGAAGGGATAGTATCTGCTACTACAGAACTCAAAGATCCCAATGCTGCCACTGCCAATGAATTTTTTAAAAATTCTCTTCTATTCATTAAAATTTCCTTATTAAAATCAAATCTTAGAATTTCATGAATGGTTCTTTAAAACAAAACACATTACTTTCCTTCTAATTCTCGTACAATTTTTTTTAATTGAGTAGGAATTTTAATATATTGAGGACATTTAGATACACAAGCGTTGCATTCAATACAAGCACTTGCTTTATGGTTTTCAGCCATGTTGTTGTAGATACGAGAGAAGGAGAAAAAATTACCGCTACTTTTATAATCATTGTAGAGTGCAAAAATACGAGGAATATCTACGCCTACAGGACATGGAACACAATAGCGACATGTAGTGCAAGGAATAGAGCCTGCAGTACGAGAGGCAAGTAAAGCTTGGTTTAAAACTTTTTTTTCTTCTTGCGTCAGTTCATGGAATTGAGTCATAGTTTTGATATTGTCTTCTAAGTGTTCATAGTATGTCATGCCACTTAAGACAACCCAAACATTTGGTAAAGAACCAGCAAATCGAAATGCCCAAGAAGCAGTACTTGCATTGGGTTGAGCTTTTCGTAAAATTGCAGTGGCATCTGGTTTTAATGTTGCAAGTCCACCACCACGCAATGGTTCCATCACAATCACAGGAATGTTGAGTTTTGTTAGAATCTCATATTGTTCTCGAGAACGATATAAATCCCAATCTAGATAATTCAATTGAATTTGTGCAACGTCCCAAGGATAAGCTTCTGCAATGACTTTTAATAATTCTGGTTCATCGTGAAAAGAAAAACCGAGCATTTTGATTTTGCCTTGTTTTTGTTTTTCTTTACAATATTCGAACACTTGAAATTTTTCTACTGTATTCCAACTATGACGGTTTAAATTGTGAAGAAGGTACACATCAAAGTATTCAGTTTTGCATTTTTTAAGTTGTTCGTTGAAAATTCGATCTAGATCTTCTTTGCTACGCAACATGCGAACAGGCATTTTGCTTGCTAATAGAAATGAATCGCGAGGATACTTTGACAAAATATCACCTGCAAATACTTCTGACTGTCCACCATGGTACATATATGCAGTATCAAAATAATTTATACCAACTTCCATGGCACGTTGGATGAGTTTTTCGCCAGCTTTGTAGTCAATTTTTTGACTATCAGCTTCCATGCGTGGCATACGCATTAATCCATAGCCTAACAAAGGAGCTGAAATCCCAGTTTTAGGATGTTTACGTCGAACAACTGAAATCGGTTTACCTGCTGTTTCTTGAGAAGTAACGGCATCTTTTGCAGTGATGATATCTTTTGAAGTGACAGTATCTGCTACCACAGAACTAAAAGATCCCAATGCTGCCATTGCCAATGAATTTTTTAAAAATTCTCTTCTATTCATTAAAATTTCCTTATTAAAATCAAATCAAAATCAATATACAATGCAAAATATTATAAATCAATGTAAAATATTTATAAATCAATGTAAAATAAAATGCGAAATAAAATATAATGTAAAATAAAATGCGAAATAAAATATAATGTAAAATAAAATGCGAAATAAAATATAATGCGAAATATTTATAAATCAATATAAAATAAAATGCGAAATAAAATATAATGCGAAATATGTATAAATCAATGTAAAATATCATACGAAGCATTTATAAATTAACGTGAAATTCAATACGAAATATTTTTAAATCATAAATCAATATTTATAAATTAATGTAAATAAATACGAAGTAAAATAAAATACGAAATATTGCAACGAAAAATTTGAAAAATTCTGGTGAAATTTAGAAACTCAAAGAAAAAAGTATTTAAACAATATTTTTATCATATTTTATCATATATATTTATATGTTTTTAATAATAGTTGATCGCATTCTATCATATATATTTACATATTTTTTATGAATGTATTTTGCATGACTCCAGCACAACCTTTGATTTCTTCTTTTTTTGATCTTGTGATTTCACCTTGGAGAGTCCATCCATGGAGTCCACAGGGGCATGATTCGCTACTTAAGTAAGCTTGATCACCTGTAAGTAAGAATCCTGGATATGATATAGAAAATGGATCTAGTAGTCCAATGAGCCCATAACCTTGTTGTTTGACAAATAGAGCTTCGTCGTAAACTACTGGTTGTATAAGAGGAGGTATATGGTATCTGTTATAGGAACAACTTGTAAAGGTACAGTTGATTTCTACGGAAGAATATGCATCTATATGTTGTATGTTTGGAAATGTTTGTTGTAGGAGTGTTTTGAATTGTATTTGCGTGAGTTTTTGGTTTTGGTATGTTTTCCAACCTCCTCCTGTAACTATCAAGCTATTTGTTGGGAGTAACAATGGGGATGATATACATTTACATAGATGTAACACAAAGAAAGGTGTACCGTAAATGAGCAATGGTATTTTTTCTTGTATAGTTTGTTGTATAAATTGAATTGTTTTTTGTTGGTTTGATTGTATATTTTTTGTTTTTCCTTGAATCATGTCTGCATCTAAAATTTGGTCAAACATATAATGAACTTTTATTGCATGCTTAGATAAGCCTAGACCGCCTCCTTGTATCCCTAAGGCCGAACCTTTATATCCTGCAATTAAGCAGTTGTATGGTTGTATTTTCCCTTGTTGATCTACATTCCATGTATTGTCAGAATAATATTTTGGATTCGTACATAATGCTTTATATGTCATGGGATCGCGTGGAATAAAAGATAAACGTCCTTGAGATCCACTTGAATAATTCAGATAGATGCCTTGTTGTTGTAGCATCATACGCCATTGTTGTATATTTTCAATATTGTTTATCTTGTCTAGCCTAATATTACGTGTGAATCGTTGCCGAAGCCATTGTGTGAGTTGTTTGAAATTGTTTTGTTCCAACCAGTGTGGGTGGTAATTTTTAAAAATTTCTCCTGAAAGCATCAGTTCGTTGTAAATGGTTTCAAGATTAGCATGTTCGTTTTCGTGATTCGATTGTACCCAATGATTATATAAAGGTATAAGTTCATAATATCGTTTATGATTTATGAGAATGGTTTGTTTTCGTATTTCTTCTATTTCAGGCGATATTTGTTGTTTATTCCGCCAAAGATTAGTAGCTTGTAATAGTTGAAATTGTAAATTTAATAATTGTCCTATATATTTATCCATGTTTTTCTCATTTTCATAATCCTGTTTGTTTTTTATTTTGATAGTCTATAAGTGCTTGGACAGCTAATAAATAACTATTTTCTCCAAAACCGCTGATTTGTCCAATGCAGGCTGATGCAATGAGGGATTGTTGACGAAATGGTTCTCGTGCGTAAATATTTGTTAAATGAACTTCGATGGTAGGAAGGCAAATGGCTTTGATCGTATCATGCAGGGCAACTGATGTATGGGAATATGCAGCTGGATTGATAATAACAGCGTCTGCGTATTGATCTGCTTTTTGTAGTGCATCAATGAGTTCTCCTTCATTGTTGCTTTGTTGGATGGTGGTTTTGATGTTTTTTTGTTTGCAGTATGTTTGTATTTTTTGATTAATTTGTTGTAATGTAGTTGTTCCGTATATTGCTGGTTCCCGTTTTCCTAATAAATTTAAGTTGGGACCATGTAAAATGAGTATATGCATACTTCCCTCGTTTATATAATTTCTAATGAAGGCTGAAGTGGATGTAACCAAGAATGCAACATGGATTGTGTTTGATAGTTTCCTTGTTTGCATAGCAAATAGAATCCATAAGGATGACAACTATCTATAATAAGTTGTTTGGCATGTGGAATTTCATATCCTAATCGACAGATTTCATGTCCAATGATCGAAACTTTTGCATTTGTTTGATTAAGGTATTTTTCTACAGTACTTAAGCTATGATCACGACCTTCTACTATGGCTGCAACGTGCCTATTTTTATGTAACGGTATAGTTTCAAACAAGTTTCTATATTGAAAATCAGAGAATTTTTTAAAATTAGGATTTGAATGAGAAAAGATAATATTGCCATATTCAATAGCAACGGGAAAATAAGGAATGATGTTTTTTTTATATTCATTCAGGATTAGTTCATCAAATTGTACGAATATTTTTTTTAAACCACGCTCAAAATATTTATTGACTCTTCTTTTTTTCATAGCTGTTTCTTTTCCCATGTACATATTATAATCATGATTTCCTAAAATAATATGGACTCGATTAGGATATTTATTGGCATATTTCAAAGCTTTAAGTACTTCTATAAAAGAAAAGTCACATTGATTCACTAAAATCCCGCGGCTATGTATAATTTCTTGTAAAATAAGATGGCGATTAGGATATTTATCTAATTCTGCTTGTTTTAGAATAATATCTAGATTTTTTGTATTACCATGCAAATCTCCACTTAATAAAACTTCATCGTGTGCAGATATATTTAAGATACTTCCTTGTTTATTTTTATGTTGTTTTAAAATTTTTCCATATCCTTGCAAAATAGAAATAGCATCTTCTGATGTTATTTGTAAATTTTGAATAAATACATCATGAAGTTTTATCCAATCTCTATTAGATAATTGTTGAGGCATTGCAAAAAAGGCTGTTCTTAGTTTAAAATAATCTACAGGATATTCTTCAATATTTTGAATAGCTTCTCTATATTTTTCTTCTTGAATTTTTGTAAGAATATATTCTGTGGTAGATTGGCGTAATATTTTTCGAGGTGCAGAAAAATATTTTGCTAAGGCAATTGCTTCTTTATATTCTTTGTCTCGTATAAGACGACTGTATTCTTGAAGCCACATTTGTTTTGTTTCAAGTTCATATGAGTATAATGCCTTGGCAAGATCATATTCTTTGAGTCGTAGAAGTTGATCTATCTTATTTTCTGCTGTATTCATAAAAAGTCTCTCAATAAATAATTAAAATTTCTTAAGAATATTATTGATTTTTTTTTTTTTAGACATAGAATATAGGTAATTTGATTGCTATTTTGCTATTTTATAGCAATTTATAACAATTTATAGCAATTTTAATCACATTATTACTTTTTTTATCAGACATGACATGTCTAAAAGGATTTATCATGGTTCGTAAGTTCAATTTTAATCCTGGTCCTGCTACTCTTCCTTATAGTGTTCTAGAAAAAGCTCATAGTGAATTTCTTGATTTCCAAAACAGTGGAATGTCTTTAATGGAAATGAGCCATCGTTCTAAAAATTTTGATGCTATCTTAGAAAATACAAAAAACAATCTTCGTACTATCCTAAGTGTTCCAGAAGACTATGAAATCATTTTCATGGGTGGTGGTGCAAGTACACAGTTTGCAATGATTCCTATGAATTTTTTAGGTGCTGATCAAACTGCTGATTATGTGAACACTGGTGTATGGTCTACAAGAGCCATCAAAGAAGGCAAACTATTTGGTAAAGTAAATATTGCTGCTTCTTCTGAAGAAACAAAATTTGATAGAATTCCTACAGAATTCAATTTCTCCGAAAATGCTACTTATGTTCACATTACTACAAACAACACAATTTATGGAACGCAATATAAAACTTTTCCTAATGTTGGTAACGTTCCTTTATTAGCAGATGCATCTTCTGATTTCATGTCAACAAAAATTGATATCAGTAAGTTTTCTATAATGTATGCTGGTGCCCAAAAGAATGCTGGTCCTGCTGGTGTTACAGTCATCATTATCAAAAAATCCATGTTGGATAGAGTTGTGGATCGTCCTATTCCTACCATGTTAAAATACAGTACACATGTTAGTAAAAATTCTCTTTACAATACTCCTCCTGTTTATCCTATTTATATGGTTGGACTTGTTGCAGAGTGGATATTGGAACAAGGTGGTATTGAAAAAATCCAAGCCATGAACGAAGCTAAAGCAAAACTTGTTTATGATGTAATGGACGAAATGGGTGATTATTATCATGGAACAGTTCAAAAGGACAGCCGTTCTTTAATGAATATTCCTTTCCGTCTTTCTTCTGAAGATCTTGAGAAAAAATTCTTAGCTGAATCAGCAGAAAAAAATCTCCATGGTCTCAAAGGACATCGTGACGTTGGTGGCATCCGTGCTTCTATATATAATGCTATGCCTATCGAAGGTGTAGAAGCACTTGCTACTTTCATGAAAGAATTTGCAGCTGCAAATCCAAAAGCTTAGTAATTTATTTTTAATGCTTAGTTTTAGTTTTATAAATCCACGTGTTATGTATTGAACTCGTGGATTTTTTTTATCCATATACTTCTTTGCTATAGAAATACCTATAAATTTTTTTGACCGAGAGTATTTTTATTTGCGGTCCACCAATCTCGCCATTTCTGAACTGCAACTTCTCGTCTCTCTTCTTCATCATAATATACATATCCAAATGTTTCTTGAAAATATGTTGTTAAAATTTGAGCTGCTGTCATTCGTACATATTTATTTTCATCGTTTAAGGCATCAATAATCATTGGAACTCCACTATAATCTTGGAATATCACTAAAGTAGATGCTGCTTCTAATTGGACTCGATATATTGGGTCTTGTAGACGGGCTTTGACTATTTTTTTATGTTGTAGTATATCTTTATTTTTTGTCTTTTCGTACATTTGCCCTAAACAAAATATTGAAAGTAGACGAACAATTGGAATTCTATTTTCCAAGTTGCTAACAATTGCTGGAAGTGCTTTGTCACCATAATTTATTAAACGTTGGCATATAACGTCAATTTTTACACTATTGGGCACTACCATAGCATCAAATAATAAATTTATTTCATTTTCAATTTTTTCTTGTTCTGTTGGCTCTTGTTCTTCTGCAAAGCCATTTTTTGTTACTGTTTGGCAACTGGTACAGAGGAAAAATACACATATACAGAGTACATATAGAATTTTCATAAGATACCTTTATTGAATCATTGTTTGTTTAAATTTATTAAATCATTGTTTTTTTAAATTCTGAAGAAACGTATTTATCTTTTTGTATTCTCTTTTTTAATTTTTGAAAATTTATTTTTTGATTTTGTTTTTTTAGATGTGCTATCCATTGGGAATATATATTTTGATAATCTTCTTGCAATTGTTTATCTTTTGGCATAATGTGAAATGCAAGTTTTAGTAATTGCAGTGATTTATTAAATAATTTTTTTTTGGCATATTCTTCTGATGATATGACAATTTCTTGGATAGTGAACTTGATAGAACGTGCAAATCTATGATTTAAAACTAAAGATTTATATAAATTGATTAGTTTTTCATCATATTTTTTTTCTCTTTCTACAACTCCTGCACAGTTGTAATATAACATTCCTATTTGTTCTAAGATTGTACGTTCTTCTCTTTTTTCAGATTCTTCTATGGGAATATAACGTGCTTGGTCTCTGAGAATTTTATCAATATCTTTTTGATTTTTTGGAGCAAACCCATGTTGCGACGTTAGTTCTATATCCCATTGTTTATCGTCAATATAGAGAGTAGAGAAGGTATGTCCATATACTGCCACAGCATAGATATCTAAGCCAGCTCGTTTAGCAAGTAAATTATAAAAAAGCGAGCCAGTGACACAAGCATATTCACCTTTATTAAAAATTTCTTCAATACTTGTTGCTTGATATGTAAATTTTTTTAGATAATCTTTACGAATATAATCAAATATTTTTTTTGCTTTTTCATAAGGCGAAAGTTTCTCTAATTTCATAGAATGATATAGATGATTAAACTTTGCTATATATTTCTTTCGTGCAGTAGTTGAGGTAACCCCTGATGCTAGTAAAGCAATTTCTTCTAATGACATGGAATATTCTGTAGTATTGCTTAATATATCTTTGAACAATTGCCGTTCTCTAGGTATGACTAATTTTGGTTTATTTAAAATTTTGCAAAGACGTTGAAGTACTTTTAAAGACGCTTTATATGTAGTAGGATAGTTGTATTTTTCTTTTGTATGATAGCCTAAAAATTCTAATTCTGTCAAATGGAATGATTTATGATTCGTAGAATCTTCTACTTGAAGCAAAAGAAAACTTACCTCTGTAGGCTTACAAGAAAGTTTATGATGTGCTTTTCTAGGATTTATATTGAGTGAACCTATATGAAAAAAATCTTCTTCTTGCATTGTTTTAGACGCAAAAAAATTTATTTTTGTAGGACATGGAATATCATCTGTAGGTTGAAAATCAATATGTAATTCTGTTAGTACAGTATCTGGACGTGAAAATTGAAATAGAATTAAAAATGGTAACTTATCACTCCTAGATGCAAAACCAGTAGTATAATTAGAATCCCATAATAAGTTTAAATGGGAAAGCTCCCCTTCTGTCATAAAAATTGGTTTTGTTCTGTAATATGGACTTAAAAGATTCACCCAATGGTCAGAAGATGCATACAAAGGTGATAAATAATATATAAAAATAAATAATTTAAATAATTTAGATAATATGTGATACATATTAATACCTTCTTATTATTGTACAAAATTCAAAACAGCACTATTAAAAATTTGATAATTATCTTGGTATTTACGATCAATTTTTCGAAGAATTTGATTCAAATTTTTAGTTGTTTCGTCACTAATATATTGACCATTAGATTGAGATTGCAAAGTATATAGTTCACGTTGTAATTCACTAAATTCACTATCAAAATCAATAATAAATTTATTATTATTTTGTAAAAAACTACTAACAAGATCTGCTTGTTTTTGTTGAGACGATGTTTGTGCTGTTTCTCGTCGTCTTTTTAACCAATCATTAATATTTTTATGGGTCATGCCTAAAGATAGTTGTTCCGCAGAATAATGAATTTCATTAGGATAATATCTCATGCTTTGTATCATACGAAGCATAGTTTGTATACGCACATAAGATGAATTAGAAGAGGTCGTAGCTGTTTTTAAAGAAGTTTCCAGTTGTTGAGTCTGAAGCTGTAAAGAATAATACCAAGAACCCACATATGGTGTAGAATCTACTTTTTTTGTTTTTTGTCTTTCAAAGTCATCATATCTTTGTAAATCACCACTAATTTTATTAGTTTCTTGTTTTATCCTTGTTACTAAAGATGAATTTTCTGCATTTTGACTTTCATACCATTTCAAATCATCATATGCTTTTGATAAATATTGCCATTGGTTTTGTTCTTGTATCTTGTCCGCATATCTTATCTTTTTTTTTATATCTATTTGTAGCCTTGTGGATTCATCAATCAAAGATTCAGCATTCTCTGAAATGATTCTATATTGAGTTAATTTTTTTTTTTGTTCCTCTAATTGATTAGAATATTGTTGCACGACTGCAAGATATGATTCTGCCCTTTCTTTGGCAAATGTAATTTTAGGAAGATATGTATCTTTTTCACTTTGCCAACTATATTGATCTTGTTCCTGCTCGGTAGAAGGCTGAAAGGGTTGGAAAGGTTGATATGGTGTAGGAGAAGGCTGGTATGGTGTAGGAGTCGGTTTATCCATATCTATTTCTACAGGTGTTGAGGCGTCCTTTTCTTTATTCCAAGGCATATTCTCCCATAATTTAGATATAGTTTCCTTTTGTGGCAATATATTCAAATATTCAGGTCCTATAAGTATGCCTACGAATGTACCAGCAAAAAAACAAAGAAGCAACTGTACGACAGTAGCATGAGATTTTCTGCCTTGTGATTTTCCCTCAGATACGACTTTTTTATCTTTTGTAGCTGTTTGTTTCTTCATGTTGTCACAAAACAAACATCGTTGTCCATTGAATTCACGACCACAACTGGAACATACATTCGAACTTGATTTGCCTCCTGTACTTGTTTCAGAGCTACTTTTATTTTCTTGTGATGCTAAGGGAATCGTAACACTTTTTCCACATCGAACACATTTTCCTGTTTGACCAGCTCGAGAGGCAGGGACTTTTAATACTTTTCCACATAAGCATTCTAATTCAATCCAATTTGCCATTTTGTTTTCCCTTAATAGCAATAGTTCTATGAAATAGAACTACTTTTCTTTTATATGAGAAGTATGAGTATGGATATATTGTAACATATTTTCTTTATTTTTTTGAAAAATTTGCTCTTGATTTTTATCTTGTTGAAGCAAGATGGAAAGAAAAGATAAGGAAAGATTTTGAAAATTTAGAATCATTTCTTTATCTAAATCATATAATGTTTCTAGCTTACAGATCTTTTCTTGCACAAATAATATCTGTTGGCTTTCTATTTCATAATCTACATCTTCTTCTGAAAGTTGCAAAACTTCTTCCATTTTTTGTATTTGTGTTTGAATAATTTTAGCTAAAATCTGTTGATGAAGAAATTTTTGTTTTATTTGTTCATACAGAGTATTCATCTCTTGTTGTAAAATTTCAATATTTTTTTGTGCGATGAAATATGTATTTTGAAATTGTTGAAAATACACACTTATAAAAAAATAAAGTATTTGACGAACTACTCCCGTTGTATTGTGACGTACTTTCAAATACATCTCTTGTATATTTTGATACATCTCGTCTATTTTTTTATTATTTTGCATGCTATTTTGTAATTCCATTTGCATGCTACTTTCTAATTCCATAAAGGGATATAAATAATCTGCCAAAATTAAATAATCTTCTGGAGATAACAACTCTATATCTTTACTACGAAAACATTTCAATTGTTTCTGAATCTTTTCAATATCTTCTAGCATCCATTTTTTTGATGTCAAAGAAATCTGCATAACTTCTTTTCGATATTGAAAATAAGAGAATTCAAATGTTTGTAAAAATTCTTTATGATAATCTGTTTGCTCTTCCACTTCATCTTCTAAAATATTGATTAAGGAAAACCAATCATGCTTAAGATGAAAAAACATAGGAACAATATATTGATTTATATAATATTGTTCTTGCTTCCAAAATTGTTGAATTTTCTCTCTATACAAAACTTGATGTTCTTGCATACTATTATTTTGTATAGAAGCAAGAATATTTTTTTGTTCCTGTTGAATGTTTTCAAACCATGCTTCTACAAAGCAACATTCTTGTTCTAAAATTTTTTGATATTCAATTTCTGTTCCTTGTTGCCACTCATACTGTGTCTTTTGAAAACCAAACATCATAGGGTTTAATTGCATTTGTGGTGCAAAATATAGGACAATACGATATTTCCCTGGACGAATTTTTTGTTTGTATGAACCTAAAATGCAGAAACTGGATTCTTGTTGAACTTGAACACTATTTTCAGAAATGCAATATTCTTGCGGATAGTCCACACATAAAAATTTTAAAGCAAGAATACTAGAGTTGGGGTATGTTGTAAAAAACGAAATTTTTATTTGCCAATGATCTATATTTTGTTGCACATCTACGTTCTCAATACGTAGAATAGGAACTGAATTTTGTTGTACATCTACGTTCTCAATGCATAGAATAGGAACTGGCTTCACTTTTATACATTCAGTCTCTACCATTGCAAAGAAATATTGATAAATTCCAAAACAAATAAAACTACAGATAATGAATAATATTACATAAAAATATTTTCGTTTCATTCTTAATCAAATTTTGCCATAAAATCTAATTGTGGATTTTTAATAGACTCTATTATATTGCAATAGCTTTCATATCGAAAATTAGCAATATCGCCTGCTTCCCATGCTTCTTTGACTGCACAAAATGGTTCGTGCGTATGCGTACAATCATTATACTTGCATGCTGATAAAATAGACGCCATTTCAGGAAAATAATGAGAAACTTCCGCAATATCTAATTGCCATAATGAAAATTCTCGAATTCCAGGAGTATCTACCACAAAACTGTTTTCTCCTAAAGGCATCAGTCTTATACTTGTTGTAGTATGTCGTCCTTTACCATGCTTTTCACTGACTTCACCGACTCTCAATTTCAAATGAGGAGCGATAGCCATTAAAAGAGAAGATTTACCAGTACCAGAATGTCCTGCAAATACAGTACTTTTATTTAATAAATGCGATTTCAACTCTGCAATAGATGCATCATCAAAAATACTTGTATACAATACAGTATAGCCTAAATTTTTATATACCTTCAACGTACTTTCAATTCGTTTCTTATCTTCTGAGATAGCTAATAAATCCATTTTATTAATGATAATTTTAGCTTCTAAATTGCCTTTTGTAGCAGAAACTAAAAAACGATCAATAATACCAGGTTGAAACAATGGATCTTGCACAGAAGTAACAATCATTAACTGGTCTACATTACTAACAATTACTTGCTGTTTATTAATATTTGAAACAGAACGGCGATTCAACCAACTTTTTCTAGGTAAAACTTCAGTGATCAAAACATCGCCATTGGGACGTTGTTCAAAATTTACACGATCCCCTACAGCCACAGGACGAGCTTCGTCTAACATAGCTCCACGAATTTTTGTTTTTATATATGCTCTATAATTTTTTCCATTATAGTGAATCAAACACCTTCTGCCATCAATGCGAATAATCGTTCCTGTCAAAATACACTCTCCTATATATATTATTATTTACTCATCAACTAAATTATTATTTACTCATCAACTAAATTGAATTTATTTCTATCTTTCTATTTATTTTTCATTGCATACAAGTGCTTTTGTATCTTAACATAAAAAGGGGAAAAAAGAAATAGATTTTCATGATTTCATGATTTTTCTAAAAACAAAAAATCATATTTAACAAAATTTCACGCCTTGACATTCTTTTCCAATAATATATAATAAACGGCAATTGTAAAAATATTACGTTTCATTTTTGACCTTTTCATAAAGAGAATGATCATGAGAAATTACTCTATTATGCGAGTACTGCTCGTTACAGTATTTATTGCTTGTATATGTTTAGCATTTGTGCAAAACACAAATCAAAGTAATGATTTATACAATATTTGCAATTGTTGCCTCATTGTAGCAGGCTTAATTGCTGGTTTTTTAACTTTTAGTCAAATTTATGGAAAAGACTATCTTGTTCCCGCATTTTTAATTATTTTTATTAAATATGCAGGTGGTGCAACTGTTTTGAAAACAATCTCCGTCACTAACATAAATTTAGAACAAAGTTTTACAGGAATGTTTAATTTCATTGTAGCTTGGACAATAGTAGCCTGTTGTAAAGAATTGTTTTTACTTTTTAAATAATGATCAAAGTTAGATACAAAAGAATCTAAAAGAATTCTTTTTTATATAATAGAGAACAAGTATGAGATTATTATCAAATTATCCAGATTGCTTAGTTTGTGGACAAAAAAATTCCGCAAGTCTGAAAACAAAATTTTACATAGAAGGAGATAAAGTCATTGCTTTTTGCACTCCCCAAGCATGTCATGCTGGTTATAAAGGTATAACACATGGAGGTTTACTTGGAAGTATCTTAGATGAAGCATTAGGTAGAATTGTATCTAATACAACAAAAAAATTTGTTGTGACTGGAACATTAGAAATAAAATATAAAAAATCAGTTCCAATAGAAACTCCCTTGCGAATTGAAGCATGGATGAATGCAGAACAAAAGCGTCCCAGATTTTATTGGGAAGCCACTGGCGAAATTTGGAATGAAGAAAAAACAATACTTTATACAACAGCTACTGGAAAATTTTTCAAAGTTCCAGAAAATAAATATTCAGAAATACTAAGCAGCATAGAATTAGAAGGATGCCCTCGAAGTGTAACCATAGAAGATTTATAGAAAGGCAAAATTATGAAATTTTTCTTTGCCATTTTATGGACTTGCACAGTACTCCAAGCGGAATTATTTTATTTATTAGATAATACTATTCTTCAAGGCACAATCTTATCACATGATGATGAAAGAGTACAAATCCAACGCTTGGACAACGATGGAGTTCTAACTTTAGAGTGGAAACAATTACAACCAAGCCATCGAAAAGATTTACAAAAAAAAGTAGGTATCATATTAGATACTCCCATCCACATTACTGTACCAGGAGTGCGAGTGTACCTTCGTACTGGTGGTACAATGCAAGGTTTACTGCAACAAAAAACACAAACTACACTCACAGTTCAAACAAAAATAGAAACTCTACATATTCCCATGTCTAACGTACTTTTATATGAAGAAGTACCTGTCCCTTTAACTGAAGTTTATAAAGACAACGAACTTTATAAAAAAATTCTGCAACAAATCACCATAAATACACCAGAAAAACAAATCGAACTCGCCACTATCTTAATCCAATCTGAACTTTTTCAACAAGCAAAAACACACCTTGAAAAAATCAAAGAGCCCCATTTAGCAGACCAAGTCAAAAGTAAACTCCTATACTTAGAAAAATTAGAAAATCAAAAAAAATTACAAAGCAATTTATATATTTTTCAAAAATATAAAAGTACACATCGATATGAAAAAGCCCTAGAAGCATTAGAATCTCTCAAAACAAAACTTTCAGACAAAGAATACACAAAACTCTACCAAGAAACACTAGAAAAACAAAATTCATACCATGCAAACATTATCCCCACATTATGGTTTAAAAAAGTTTTACTTAAAACTAGAAAAATAGTTGGCAAAAGAGAAACAAGCATTGACCAAGCAAGACGCTATGTAATGGATGACATGGATTCAGAAATATATGAAGAAATTGCAAACGAATTAGGAATAAAATCCGTAGATATAGAAAACTATATAAAAGCTAGAACACCACAAAGAAAAAGAAAATTTAATTACCAAGACGGAACATTCATTGTAGGTCTAGGTGATTTTATCCCTCCCATGCAAAACAAAGAAAAACCTAGCTCTTTTCTAGATTTATTTAAGAAACAAACGACTTCTTCTTTATCTGAAGATGAATGGTGGAAAATTTCATCTCTTCATACAAAAAGAGAATGGCTACAAGCATATTATTTTGAAAACAAAATAGGTAATACACAAAATGAAATTAAAATTTGTCCTGTTTGCAATGGTGTGGGAAAAGAATCATTAAAAAAAATATGTAACTATTGCCAAGGTCTCTGTTACGAAAGAATCATTATATTTCAATAACAATAATATACATTTTTTAATACAATATGTTACAATATGTTACGTATTGTAACTATCTTTTCATTAAAAAATAAAATCGTTTTCTTTTAAATAAAAAAAATTAATCTGTAATTATACGAATAATATATAGTTATAGATTAAAATCATATTTAATCATAAATATTGGAATAAGATTTGCTATATAATTAAAAGAAGAAAAAGATAAATAATCCATCTTTTTTAATAATCCATCTTTTTTTTCTTTCTTAATATGTATAAGAAAGAAAAAAAAGAAATACGACACTATACTTATATTTGTTTCAATACACCTTTATAATTATATTATTTAATTTAGTTTATCATTATTAATACATCAACTATATTACTAAGTAGTTCATCCATTAGACTACTAGTTCGTCAGCTAGCAGTCAAAACTTTTATATAAACCTGAAAGGAAATCTCATGAGAAATTTCTTATTTCTACTTCTAGCAATTGCCATGATTACAAATGCAGGAATGATTACACCAGAACTACAACAAGCCATGAACAATTCACGTGGCGAATTCAACATCATTGTTGAAATGGCAGAACAATTTAACGTAGAAGCCATCAAAGCAGACAACATGATTCGTAGCAATGATGCAGCATCTCGCGAAATCGTTTATGATATACTCAAAGCTAAAGCCGAAGTATCTCAAATGGCAGTCAATCATCTATTAAACGTGAGAAACGTTCAAAGATTTTGGCTCGTAAATGCATTCGCAATGACAGCCGATGCAGAAATCATCAATAAATTAGCTGCTGAAGAAGCAGTTGGCAAAATCTATCTAGATGTTGAAGAAATGATGATTGATCCTCAACAAAGTTCTGAAGAAACCAGACTAGTATGGGGCGTAGAATACATCAAAACACAAGCTGCTCGCGACAAAGGCATCACAGGTAAAGGCATTGTAGTTGCAGTTGTGGATACAGGCGTAGATCTAGATCACTCTGGCTTTGCTCCTGGACAAGTTCTAGTAGATCAATCAAAATCCTTCATTGACAACGAACCAACAGCAGATGATGGTAATGGACATGGCACACACTGTGCAGGTACTATTGGTAGCAAAGGCTATGGCGTAGCTCCTGACTGCAAAATTCTACCTGTAAAAGTACTTAGTGCTGGCGGTTCTGGAAGCTGGACTGCAGTAATGAATGGTGTTCAATATGCAGCAGAACAAAAAGTAGACATCATGAGTATGAGCTTAGGTGGCAGAGCTTCTACAAGCGGCAATGTTGTAGAAACAGCTGTTAAAAATGCTATCGCATCAGGCGTAGTCTGCGTCATTGCAGCAGGCAATAGTGGCCCTAGTGCAAAAACTATTGGAACACCTGGTGTAGTACTAGAAGCTATCACAGTTGGTGCTATCAACAGCTCTGGAACAATCGCATCCTTCAGTAGCCGTGGTGTAACAGTTTATAACACAGAAAAACCAGACATTGTAGCTCCTGGCGTAAATGTACCTTCTCTATGGAAAAACGGTGGCACAAACACAATTTCTGGAACCTCCATGGCAACACCTCACGTAGCTGGTTTATGTGCTCTTATTCTACAAGCAAAACCTGGTCTCACACCAGCTAAAGTAAAAGCTCTCATCATGGACACAGCATTCGGAACAGCAGAAGCTAACGTTTATGGTAAAGGCTGTGTTGATGCAGAAGCAACAACAAAATAATTTTACTTTTCTAAAAACAAAAAAAAATCTGGAGCAATCCAGATTTTTTTTTTATCTTTATAAAAATAAGGAATGTTATATAATATAATCCAAACTTTTTTCATTGGATAACTTAGTATAGAATGTAATAAAATTATAAGATGACTCAATGATTGTCATAAAATTATAAAATGCAATTGAAACACGTACATTTCTATTAGATAACTCAATGATTGTCATAAAATTATAAATGCAATTGAAACACGTACATTTATTTTAAATAACTCAATGATTATCATAAAATTATAAATGCAATTGAAACACGTACATTTGTTTTACATTACAAAAATCATATTTTATTTTTTCAAGGAGTAATAAAAATAAGGAGTAATAGTTAATGAGTGGCTGTTTTTTACCAATGTCCTTACAAGAGGCAAAAAAAAATGGCTGGAATGAACTCGACATCATTTTAGTTACAGGCGATGCTTATATTGATCACCCCTCATTTGGTGCTGCCATTATTGGACGAGTTCTAGAATCTGCTGGATTCTCTGTAGGCATCATTGCCCAACCTAATTGGCATTCTGTCAACGATTTTAAAAAATTAGGACGTCCACGCCTATTTTTCGGAATTACTGCTGGAAACTTAGACTCCATGGTGACCAACTACACAGCAGCATGCAAAAAAAGACGAACCGATCTATACTCTCCCAACGGACAATCAGGATTTCGCCCTGACATGGCAAGCATTGTTTATGCAAATCGTTGTCGTGAAGCATTTTCAGGCATTCCCATCATACTTGGTGGACTAGAAGCAAGTTTGCGACGATTTGCCCAATACGACTACTGGAAAGATAGAGTCAAACATAGCATCCTACTTGATGCAAAAGCCGATATACTCATCTATGGAAATGGCGAAAAACAAATCATAGAAATTGCCCAACGATTGTCCAAAGGTGAACATATTTCTCAAATCCATGACATACCAGGAACAGTAGTTCGAGTCAAAACAGCTCCTAAAGACGCAATATATCTACCATCTGAACACGAAGTCTTTACCAATAAAACAAAATATGCAGAAATGTTTCAACTTCTCATGCATACAGGCGATAAAACCGTAATACAACCCATTGAACATGGATTCATATTACAAAATAACCGCCCCCTCTACACAGAAACAGACCTCGACTCCTACTTTCAACTACCATTTCAAAGAAAACAGCATCCTTCATACCAACAACTCATCCCTGGATTTGCCACAGTCCAATGTTCTCTCATCAGCCATAGAGGTTGCATGGGTGGATGTGCATTTTGTGCCATATACTTTCACGAAGGCAAACAAGTAGTCTCTCGTTCTCCACAATCTATCTTACAAGAAGCAGAAAAAATATGCAATATGGACTACTTTCATGGCACTATTGCGAATGTAGGCGGTCCCACAGCCAATATGTATGGCATGAAATGCAAAATTAACGGCTGTTCTCATAGAATGTCATGTCTCTATCCTAAAATATGCAAAAACTTAAACGTAGACCATGGTCCTTGGATTCAGCTCCTAAATAGTGTACGAAACTTAAAAAAAATCAAACACGTATTTGTAGAATCAGGCATTCGACACGACCTACTTCTAGCTGATAAAATAGAACACCTAGAACAATTTTGTAAATACTATGTAGGAGGACAACTAAAAACAGCCCCAGAGCATTCTTCAGAAAAAGTCTTATCCTATATGCAAAAACCTTCCTATGAACTTCACCGCCAATTCACAAAAAAATTTCAAGAAATCTCCCAAAAAATAGGGAAAAAACAATACATCATTCCTTACTTAATGTCATCCCATCCTGGATCACAAATGAAAGATGCCATTGCACTCGCAAACGAAATCAAAAAACTCGGCCATTCTCCTCAACAAGTGCAAGATTTCACTCCCACACCCATGACACTTTCCACTTGCATGTACTATACTGGTATAGATCCACGCACCATGAAACCAGTATATGTTGCTAAAAACATGAAAGAGAAAAAAGCACAAAGAGCTTTATTAAATAAAATATAATGCAACATTTCCTATTTTTGAGAAAATACATTCAAAAGGTTTTTAAAAATATAATATAGTATTTCCTATTTTTTAAGGGACATTCATTCAATTAAATAAAATATAATGCAATATTGCCTCTTATTTGAGAAAATATATTCAAACGGTTTTTAAAAAATATTAAAAAAACAGCTTGTTAAAAAAAAATAGCTTGTTTTTATAAAGAAATGATATAATGTATTATATAGTTTCTTTATTTTTTTAAATATGGGATATATAAAAAATTTAATTTATTAAAATAATAAATTATCTTGTTTTATTTAAATTATTAAAGGAATATTTATGGAATACAGAATTCAAGAACATCCTGTCTTGGAACCTCTTCTGAATCAGCCTGTAACATTCTACTACCAAAATAAACCTTTGCAAGCCCGAGCTGGTGAACCAATATCTAGTGCTCTTTTTGCCAATGGAATTCATACATTTGGCACACACCATAAAGATCATTCTCCACAAGGAATTTTTTGTGTAAATGGTCAATGTTCTCAATGTCTTGTTTTAGTGAATCAAGTACCTGTCAAAGCTTGTATTACAACTATTCAAGAAGGAATGCGAATCGAACCCCTGCATGGTCATTCTATTCTTCCAGAAGATGATACGCCACTCAAGGCTACTCCTGTTCCTGAAGAAGAAACTGATGTTTTAATTGTGGGAGCTGGTCCTGCAGGTCTTGCTGCAGCTTTAGAATTAGCACCTTATAAATTAAACATCATTCTTGCAGATGATAAACATCAACTCGGTGGAAAATTATCTTTGCAAACTCACAATTTTTTCGGCTCTATCAAAGAATGTCATGCTGGAACTCGCGGAATTGACATTGCTAAAAAACTAGAATCTGAAATTAGTGCATATTCTAATATTTCTCTTCGATTAAATTCACCCATAGTTGGTATTTTTGTTGATGGGAAAGTAGGGATGATACAACAAGGAATATATAGATTGATTGTTCCTAAAATGATCCTCATCACTACAGGTGCACGTGAAAAAAATCTTCTTTTTCCTGGTTGTGACCTTCCTGGAATTTATGGTGCAGGTGCATTTCAAACTTTAGTCAATCGAGATCAAATAAAAGCTGCCCAACGCTTATTTATTATTGGAGGTGGAAACGTAGGTTTAATTGCTGCCTACCATGCTCTACAAGCAGGAATTGAAGTAGTCGGACTTGCAGAAGCATTGCCAGAATGTGGTGGATACCTAGTCCATCTTGATAAAATCAAACGTTTAGGAGTTCCTATCTACACTTCACATAGTATTTTACGAGCTAATGGTGAAGAGCACCTTCAACAAATTACCATTGCACAAATCAATAATTCCTTCCAACCCATTCCTAACACTGAAAAATATTTCAATGTTGATACACTTTTAATTGCAGTTGGACTTTCTCCAGTGAATGAACTTCTTCGTAAAGCAGAAGAATATGGTCTTCCTGTCTATGCTGCTGGCGATGCTTATGAAGTAGCTGAAGCATCAGCTGCCATGTTTAATGGAAAAATTACAGCACGAAAAATGCTACAAGACCTACACATTGATACACAAATTCCTGAAGAATGGAATTCTCTTGCAAACATATTAAAAAGCCGCCCTGGTAAAACACATTCTTTAGATCCTATACCTGAACAACTACTTTATCCAAGAATCTACTGTTCACAAGAGATTCCTTGCAATCCATGTACTCAAATCTGCCCTAAAAATGCCATTCAAATTCCAGATAACCAATTAATGAATTTGCCAAAATATACACAAGATTGCATTGGTTGTGGAAAATGTCTAGTTATTTGTCCAGGATTAGCCATTACATTAGTAGATAAACGCCACGACGATTCCAAACAGACAGCACAAGTAACCATTCCTTGGGAAATGCCCCATGATTCTGTGCATGTCCAAGCCATTGTTACTACGGTAGACCAACAAGGCAATGAACTTGGAAAAGCAACTATTTTACAAATTAAAAACGCAAAATGGCAAGATAAACGACAACTTCTTGTACTACAAACACCATATGACCAAGCAGATCGAGTAGCAGGAATTCGCTTACCTAATTACCATCCTTTGAAAAATAAGGCAGAACCTTTAACAAATCCTCAACAAACCATTGTTTGTCGTTGCAATCGAGTCACAGAACAACAAATCCGAGATGCCATCCGCCAAGGAATTCAAGACATAAATTCTCTCAAAGCTTTATTAGGAACATGTATGGGACCTTGTGGTGGTAAAACATGCGAAGAACTTATTAAACGAATCTTTGCATCAGAAGGTATTTCACAACCAACACCACATACTGTACGACCATTTACACAAGAAGTCCCTCTAAAAGCATTTTTAGGACATAAATAATTATAATCGCAAAAAATACCTCTAAAGCATTTTTAGGACAACATGAATTATTATTGAAAATGTACCTTTAAAATATTTTTTAGGACATAAATAATCACAATTACTACGAATACACCCAAAAATATAGAGCAGAACATACAATAAAAAATACTACAACGTCATATAACATGAAAAAACAACAACAAAGGTAAAAAACATGAAAAATTATGATGTTATTGTCATCGGTGCAGGAAGTATTGGAACGCCCACGTCATACTTTCTAGCAAAAGAAGGCTTAAAAGTCCTTTGCATAGAGCAAAATTCATCTCCTGGACAAGGACAAAATAAAGCAGCTATTGGTGGAGTCCGAGCCACGCATTCAGATCCTAGCAAAATTCATATTTGCAAAAAAAGCATTGAAATTTTCAGCCATTTTCAAGAAAAAACAGGCATAGACATTGGTTGGAAAACAGGCGGCTATTGCTATCCAGTATATACAGAATCAGATGAAAAATTACTCAAAGATTTACTACCTAAACAAAAACAAAACAATTTGAACATTGATTGGGTAGACGCAGAAACAATCAAAGAACTTATACCTGGCATCAATCCGATCCATCTTCGAGGTGGCACATATTCACCAGAAGATGGGCAAGTTTCATCCTTAAAATCTACAACAAACTTTTTTTTACTAGCAAAAAAACAAGGTGCTGAATTTATATTCCACACTCAAGTCCAATCTATTCAAGCAAAACAAGACAAAATATATGCCGTTACCACAGACAAAGGCACATTTCATACAGATATACTTATTAATGCTGCAGGAACCACTGAAGCACAAATTTCACTCATGACGGGTCTTCAAACACTTGTTAAT
>JAGOMP010000047.1 GCA_017993505.1 Planctomycetota bacterium | reverse complement strand
ACATTCATTACAAATATACACTCTATCTTTTAGTGTTAAATCAGCTTTGATATTTCCACATAATTCTATAAAATATTTATATTATTTTATAGAATTTTATAGATTATTTAAAGCAGTTGGTAACCCCTGTTTATTTTTCTTATGTTTATAATGTCTTGTTTTAATTATGGAGTATTAATTGAAGTTTCCATTATTTTTCCCCACTGTTTTTATATATATTTTCCTTATTGTTTTAGTTTTGTTGTGTTCCGAGTTTGTAGGATTCGCGAATTTGGCTAATTTCGAGTTTATGGCTTTCCATGGGAGTGTCGTCATTGAGCATGTGTTGGGTAGATCGTTTCATGAGTAAAGATTGAGTTTCTTCAGCTTCTTCTGCAAGAAAGTCAGGGTCAGAAATTTTGATTTCGATTTTGTTATCTCGGATAAGGGATTCTTTTGTTACGCCTTTGACTGCGTTCATAGCAACGTCAGCCCCCATTTTCCCTGCCATATTTCCAATGAAGTGGCAATTTTTGATTTGTGCTTTATTAGGAAGTCTACGAAATCCACGAATAAAAATTCCACCACCTCGTTCTTCGCAACTGTTTTTCTCAAAGAGACAGTCTTCAAATACTGTAATGGTGTAAACATTTGCATTGACTGCTCCGCCAGATCCTTGGGCATGGTTTCCTTTGAATTCCACACCAATAAATCTTGCATCACTTGGTGTACTTCCATCATCCCCTAAAATAAGAACAGCACCGCCATTTTTTGTATGGGATATGTTTTCTTCAAATACGCAGTTGAGAAAGTAGCTTCGTGTAAAGTCATTGGCATTGATAGCACCACCTGAAATATTGCATTGATTTTTTCTGAACGTTACTTGTTTGAATTGTGCTTTTGTGGGGTTGCTTCCATTTTTCCCTAGGAGTACAATAGCACCGCCGTTTTTCTGTCGTGCAATATTTTCTTCAAATAGACAATTAAAGAATGTAACTTGGCTAAATATGTTGGCGTTGATGGCACCACCATCGATAGTGCTGTAGTTTTTGCGAAAGATGACTCCTTGAAAATCAGCAATAGTGGTGAATGTTGCATCTTTTCCAAGGATAAGCATAGCACCGCCTGTTTTTTGTTCTACATAGTTTTCTTCAAAAATGCATTGGTCGAATTTTGTTCTACTAAATCGTCCGATGACCATGGCACCACCATCAATATGGGCACGGTTGTTTACGAAAATAACTTTTCTGAATGTTCCTTCGCTTAGATTTTTTTTATCCTGTCCAAAGAGTCCAATAGCACCGCAGGCTCCTTCTGTAAAGTTGCTTTCAAATCGACATTCTTCTAGAACGATTTGACAATGAGTAGCTGCAGCAATAGCACCACCGTCGTTTTTGCAACTATTTTCTTGGAATATGACTCGTTGAAATTTTGCTTTTGTTGCACCTTGGTCTGCTTTCCCTTCAATTCCAATAGCTCCACAATTATTGTCTGCATGGTTATGTATAAGTAAACAGTCAAAGATGAACATTCTAGTATGGTAGCTAGCAATCATCGCTCCACCATCATATTTTGCTTGATTTTCTGAAAAGCGTGAATTTCGTATTGTGATTTTTGTAGGAAACTTTGTTTCTCGTCCCAAAATGCTAAGAGCACCGCCACTATTTTCTGCTTTGTTTTTATCAAAGCGACATTTATCCATAATAATAAGGGAGTAGTCCCCAATGCATACTGCTCCACCATCCATGTTGGCAAAATTTTCAATAAAAGAAACATTAAAGAGTGTTGCTTCAGTAGATTTTTCACCTTTTTTGCCTACAATATATAATGCACCGCCGTCTTTATTTTCAGATCGATTGCTTTGAAATTTACATGCCTCTATTTTAGAACGACAGAATATATTTAAACTGATCGCACCAGCAACTTGTTTGCTTTTGTTTTCTAGAAAGTTGCAATTTTTAAATAGGATTTCACTTGCTTTCGCTTCTGTGCCTCGAACGTAAATAGCACCACCATCTTCTTCTGCCCTGTTGTTTTCAAATTGGCAATGATCAAATCCAATATTGGTAGCATCTAACGCACAAATGGCACCACCTGCTCCTTTACATTTATTGCTCATGAACACAACGTTTTGGAATATAGCTTCACTGCAATGTTCACCTTCTTCACCTACGATTTCAAATGCACCTGCACTATCTTCTGATGTGTTATTTTTAAAGCGACATTCTTCAAAATATGTTCTACTGTATACATTGGCATTGATAGCACCACCATCCATTTTACAACGATTTCTGTAAAATGTGCATTGAATAAATCGAGCTAGGCTGAAGTTATCTGCATTTTCTCCTACAATAACAATGGCACCACCACTATTATCTTCTGCTGCGTTGCTATCAAATCGGCAGTCTTCAAATAGTACATCTGTATTTAAGTTGGCATTGATAGCACCACCATCGACTCGGCATCTGTTTTCTACAAAGACAGAATCTTGCAAAATGGATGTGGTAAGAACTTTTCCGCCTTTACCGTCCATGGCAATAGCACCACCACTATCTCGATCTGAACTATTCCCATCAAAGCGACAAGTTTGGATTTCTAAATGAGCATATCGTTTCTGTGCAATGGCTCCGCCTCGTATTTGAGCTCGGTTGTTGGAAAATTTTGTATTGTGGATGGAAACTGTGGCAATTGCTTCTTGCTTTCCAATGAGTAAGATAGCACCTCCGCTGTCATCAGCAATGTTAGAATCAAAGTTACACTCTTCTAGCACAACAGTTGCATTTTGTGTAACCATAATGGCTCCACCCAAAATCTGTGTGCGGTTTCCAATAAATAAGCAATCATTTAAAAAGACTTGTGTTTGTTGATCAATAGCGTTTCCTTTGATATAGAATACGCCTCCTTCTTCTTTGCTTCGATTGTCTTCAAAATGGCATGTTGTGAATACTGCATTGCTAAGTGCATCAATGGCAATCGCACCACCACATCGTTTTGTTTTATTTTCGATAAATAGGACATTAGTTGCTTGCAGTTCTATATTTTGTGAACCTGTGAGAGATAAAGCTGCTCCTTCGCTTGAGGATTCATTGGCTTTAAAGCTGGAATTGAGAATATAAACAGTGCCACCATCTATATGTAATGCTCCACCTGAGATGTTATAATGTGTTTCAATATACCCATGGCTATGTTCTAATGTGCAACCTTCCATATGGACATTGTTATTGAATACATGGATTCCACCCCATCCTTCTTTAGGATTAACAGCAGTAAAACGAATACTACCTTCTTCTTTTTGGTCGTCCCATACTCCTTTGGCTGTTATTTGCCCATAGGAAATGATGCCTGCACAAGATTCAAAGTGAAGTATAGTATTGCCTTTGAGTTTCATATGTCCTGTTTTTTCAATTTTTAAGACATTAGGAAACCAATATTCTCCTTCTGGAAATTCAAATGTACGATCAAGAATACCAGATTCTATAATTTTATAAGCTTCTAAATTTCGATCAATTGCATTTACAAATTCTTGAAGTGTTTTAATCTCTGTTTTTTCTGCAAAAGTTCTCATCATGGTATCACGAATTTTTGCAGGTAATTTATGTAGATCTGGTGATTCATTGGTGAGTTGAAAACCGGTTAATATGTAGTATAAAAATTTGCCAAGTTCTTTAGGTGCTTCTGCTTCTGTAAGGAATCGAAAGGGCCAACCGCCTGCTAGGATGTTGAGTGGTTCTAAAAAAATTTCTGGAGGTTCAGGTAATGCAGGTTCCAATCCTTGGGTACGAAAAAATCGATACACAGTTTCAATTTTATGGATTAAATCGAGTGCTTTTTCAAAAGAAATTTTGCCAATTTGTAATTGTAAGCTCTCACCTTTTGGTTGGCGATATATTGTTAAAACTTGATGAGGTACGCCTTCGCTCTCATCTTGTCCTATGACAACTTTTTGTATAGGAAGAACAAAATCAAAGAATTCACAAGAACATACTTGTATGATGGATAAATATTTTTCCCAAGTTTCTATGGTAAGATTGCTAGGTAGAGCCATTTCTAGTAAAACAATATCTTCCATTCCTTGGAGATGCAATAGATGGCTAAGATGTTCTTTAATCGGCGTGGTTGCATTGCCATAAGAAAGAGCTTTGATTAAATAATCATATGATTTTTTAATCATTTTCTTTTTAATACATTTGGGAACGAACATGATACCTCGTATGGTTTTTTTCGATTTTTCCATCCAATAGTCGCGGTTTACTTTATTCCAATTTTTTAAATCTGCAGCAAAGTCATCTGCTGTTTGGTATCTTAATTTTGCATCTTTATTTAAGGCTTTTAAGCAAATTTTTTCAAGGTATTCATCAATTTCGCTATTCCATTTTGTGGGTTTAGGAGTTGGACTTTTTAAAATTTGTTCTTGTATAGCAAATACTTGTTGCATTTGATTCATTTCTGCATGTGTAGGCGGAACAAATGGTGGGCGTCCAGTTAATAAAGAGAATAAAATGGAACCAAGCATCCATATATCAGATCGTTCATCACATTTTTCACCTTTAAATTGTTCTGGGGCAGCAAATGAGGGCGAACCTTCAAAAATTCCTGATGCTGTAGTGACTTGGTCCATGAGTTGGGCTAGACCAAAATCTAAAATTTTTGGATTGTTTTCGCTATCTACAAAAATATTCGTTGGTTTTAAATCACGATGGATTACTCCTTTACCATGAGCATAAGCAACTGCTTCGGCAACTTTCTGCATTAAGGTGACTATTTTTCGAATAGATTTTTTTTCTAGGCAAGAGCATGGTTCACCTTTGACAAATTCCATGATAAGATATGGTAAAACAAAACTTTCTTCACCATCTTCAAATCGATTTGTGCCTACTTTGTAATAGGATGCAATATTAGGATGTTCTAATCGTGCAATAGCAGAAGTCTCGCGTAAAAAACTAGAGACTAATGTTGGATCTTTTTTTACTCTTTCTGGGAATGGGACTTTTATAGCGACATCTCTATCATCATCTAAGGATTGTCCTTTAAATACAATCCCATTGCCACCACGACCGATTTCAGATACTATTTGATATTCTTCAATGATTTGTCCAACTTTGAGCGTCATATAATCTTTCCTCCAACCTGTGTAAGATATTTTATTTTAACATTTGAATATAAAAAATCAATGACATTGTTTTGAATTATAATAAATATTCAAATGTTTTGTTGAGACTTTAAATTATCATCAATATTTCAGATGTTTTGTTAAAATTTTTAGGTACTTTTCTGTTTCCTTATAGCATAAAAAAAATTTTATGGAAAAATACTTCCTTGCATTGTACAATAAATATTTTATGGAAAGATACTTCCTTGCATTGTACAATAAAATATGTATGTTTATTGGTATTTTTGAAATTTAGACAAATTTATATAATATATATAAGGAAATGGCAATGCTTGTTTTAGATTGGCGAAAATTAAAAATATTGAACCAAACAGAAGTGAAATTAGCTGATTCTATTCCTGTTTGTATGCCTCATTGTATGCATAATATTTCTCAAGAAAATTTACAAGCGTTAGAAATATTGCAAGAACAAATTTTTGAACCGCAAATCGATAGCGAAAAAGTTGTACTTCCTAAGGGAGATATCGGACTTTTGCTTGATGGCAAGATTGTCTTAGGTCAGTATAATGCTGAAGTGGAAGAAGATTTAGGAGAATGGCTGTATCGTTTTCATCCTTGGAATTTTTCGTATCGTTTTATTGTTTTAGGACTCGGTCAAGATTATACTGTGCATTTGAAATATAAAAATACTTCTCGTGAAAAAGTATCTTGGAATGTTTCTATTGAGTTGACACTGGGACTTCATCTTGAAAATATAGAGTTGTTTTTAAATTCATGGTTATTTCCTATTCCAAAAATGACTTTGCACCAAGTGCAATCTTTTTTAAGTGAACGACTGGAAGAACGAGGTTTTCGTAGTATTCTTTCTATGTTTGGAATCGTTGCTTTAAAGGGAAATAAACTGTATCGAACTCGAACAGAAGATTGGATTCAAAGTGTTTTACAAGAAGAAGTACAACAACGCTCTTTGCTATGGAAAAATTGCAAAATTGTATGGGATTTTCAAAATTACTATGTAGAAAAAACAAATGTAACTGAGCCTTTGCCCACAAAATCTACAAGGAATACAGGAAGATATAATAAAAATTCTGAATCTGAAGAAGAATCACAACAAGATATTTTAGTTCGCATTGAAAAACGATATAAATATTTTCAAAAAAATGCACTTTCTCAAAATATATTGGAAATGAAAAATTTTTTGAAATCTAAGGAAACAAGCACTGAAAATAAAAATAAGAATCATGAGACTGAAAATAAAAATAAGAATCATGATAATATTGTAAAATCATAGAAATTTTTTTTACAATGTGTTTTCAGTGCCACAAAATATTATACTTCATTGTTTAGGAAAGGAGCGGCGTTTTTTCGTCGAAAGATAGTATGAAATATAGGTTTTTAACCTGGATACCAGTTATACTGGGGGTATATTTTTTAGCTTCTTTACAATCATCACTAGGCTGGTTAGTTGTTTTGATTGGAATTGGCTTTTTAATTTTTGTCCATGAATTAGGTCATTTCCTTGCAGCTAAATGGGAAGGCGTTCGTGTTTTAGAATTTGCTTTAGGATTTGGACCTGCTATTTTAAAGAAAAAATATAAAGAAACTGTATATCGTTTAAATATTTTACCCTTAGGGGGTTACGTTCAAATGGCAGGTGAAACTCCTAGTTCAGAAAATACAGGAGCACCTGATGAATTTATGTCAAAATCTCCTGGTGCAAGAGCACGTGTAATTGTCGCTGGCGTCACTATGAATTTTGTTTTTGGTCTTCTTGGATGTATTTTGGCTTTTCAAATTGGGATTCAATTTCCATCTCCAACTATTGGTAATATTATGCCTGGTTCTCCTGCTTGGCATGCTCGGTTGCAAGAAGGCGATAAAATTATTTCTATCGATGGAAAAGATATTAATAATTTCAAAGAAATCAAAACTTTGATTGCATTTGGAGATTCTGAAAAGGGTGTTCATGTTAAAGTTGAACGAAAGGGAGAAGTTCTAGATCAAATTATTAAGCCTGTGTACAATGAAAAGCTAGGGATGCTTTTAATTGGCGTGAATCCTTATTATGAAACGTTAAGCATTGATGAAGGCACTCCTTTTTTTACTGCAGGATTGCGTACGAATGATATTATTACTGGCTTTGCTGGTAAAGAAATTGAAAATGGTTTTGAAATTTTTGATATGATCCATAAACTAGAAGGCGAAAATATTGTTATTGATGTAGAACGTGATGGGCAAAAACTTTCTTTTACAGTAACGCCTCCAAAGAAAAAAGTTTTTCGCATTGGAATCGAAGCTTCTAGTTTATCAGTTCAAGATGTTCGTCAAGATTCTTTTGCAGCTAAAAATGGTTTTGTTGCCTATGATAAGATTGTAGCCATTGATGGGGAAGCAGTGTATACATCACAAGATTTTCAAACAGCTCTGCAAGGGAAAACGAGTTTTTCTTTAACTATAGAACGTGGAGAAAGCCAATTTACGCAAGATTATCAAGATGTGCCTGATGATTTTTTCCATGATTTTTATTTTGTACCTAATCTAACAGTAGGTGGGTTAGTGGAAAATTCTCCTGCAGCAAGTATTTTAGAAGTAGGAGATGTCATTACAGGTTTATATCCAAAGTCTCAAGAAGAAGTAGAACAAGGAAACAATCACCTTTCACAAGGGAAAATACTCAAAAATTGGGAAGAATTATTAGGAATTGTTTCCAATTGTCAAGGGGAAACTCTCGCCATTGCTTTTTCTAGGAATGGTATTGCACAAGAAGTACAGGAAATCACTCCACAAAATGTTGAAGTATTAGATTTTGGAACGTTAGGATTTTTACCTAAAAAGACGGAATTACAAAAACATGGCATTTTAGAATCTTGTCGTCTTGGTATTTTAGATGCCAAACAAATGATTTTAGACATTTTTCTCATGTTAAAAAGTTTATTTAGTCGTCAAATTTCTACAAAAAATTTAGGTGGTCCTATCGTTATTTTTACAGCTTCTCATAACCAGTTACAACTTGGATTCGGATATTTTTTATATTTCTTAGCTATCATTAGCATTAACTTAGCAGTGATTAATTTATTTCCTATTCCCATTTTAGATGGTGGTTATTTATTTACTATTCTTATTGAAAAAATTATTGGGAGAAAAATACCTGATAAAGTACTAGAATATGCTAGCTATCTAGGCATTGCTTTATTAATATCTTTAATGTTGTATGTAACATATAATGATATTTTGCGAGTTTTAGGATTGCTATAATATCATTGTAGTAAATGCGTTATAGATTTTCTGGTTTTGTTTAAAAAACAAAACCAGACTCTTATAAAGGGAGGGAAATGTCTGAATTACAAGATTACATTGGAAAACCAGTAGTAGTAGATACAAAGTCTGAGTATATGTATATAGGAATTCTTCTTTTAGATGGAGAAGAATTTTTAACGCTCAATAATGTAGATGTCCATGATCATTCTTCTACAAGTACAACAAAAGAATTTTATATTATGGAATCTGCAAAATTTGATATAAAAAAAAATAGAAAGCAGGTGAAAGTACGAAAACAAGAAATGATTTCGATTAGCTTATTAGAAGATGTTCTCGTTTTTTAATGTCGAAATAGCAGTAAACTACCTTCTTAATAATAACACAATCAAATTTTGGTGAGACATATTATGAATGATAAAAAAGAAGATCCATTTAACAATAATGCTACTCTTGCGATTGTACAGGAAAAATTAAAACAATATCCTTTTCCTATTGCTGTTGCTTTTCAAAAAATTTTATCACAAAAAAAAATAGAAGATCGATTAAAAGAAGTTTTTGAAACATACCATACGATTGTAATTTATATAAGTCTACTTTTGATTGCATATTCTCAAAATCAAGAAGAAAATATTGCCTTTTTTCAAGAAATTCTTAAAAAGAAAAAAACAAAAACAAAAGATTGGTTAAATTTTTTGAAAATTGTTTTATTAAGAGCTCATAGTACACCTTTTCTTTCCGATACATTAGCTTGGTACAACGAAGTAAATGAAGAAAATTTGGTCTATATGTCGGATTTGGTGGCAAAAACAGATATAGATATCGGCTTATTAACAGTATTAGCTGATCTTCAAGATAACTTAAAAGATGTTCTCTTTATGATGATAGAGGAAGAAATCAAACTATTTTGGGACTTTTCTTTTGCCTGTTTGATAAAAATTATATATGAATTACAATATTTATTCCAATATCCTCTTTGTTTTATCGAATCTATCCAAGACAATATGGCTTCTGTTTTAGATTTGCAGGGTTTTCAACGTAATTTTGAAAAAGCAACATGGGAATTCGTAATACAACCTCCTGTGAAAAAAGTTTGCATATATGATACAAAGACAAAACAATTTCATGATATGTCACCTCTGATTATATATGATGAATGCTATTATTGTCTTCAAATTAATTTAAATCTTGGAATGGAAGTTCTATTATATGAGGGACGTACTTCTAATCAAATTTTATATCGTGGAAGTTATCATAGCCTTGCTGTTCGTAAAGTAATGAATCAATTTTTAGCATGGGAAGAAAAATTTATTGAGCAAAAGCCCAAAGAAGTTTTTTTCACTATACATGATTTGTATAAATTTACTGAACAACGCCTTGAAAATACACAAAATTATTTATCTCAAATAAATTTTACAGAGTACTATCACCCTCGTTTTAATTTAGAATGTACCTTAGATAAATTTATACAATCGAATAATTCTTTATTTGTATTAGTAGGTGATACAGGTGTAGGAAAAACTACATCTTTAGCTCATATGGCAAATACTTGGCGAAAAAATGGTCATATTGTTTTTTTTATGCCTATGTTAGCTGGGAAAGTAGAAAATATAGTAGAAGAATTAGATCGTTTTTTGGAAGGCTCTATTACTTGGGAAAATGCTTTGAAAATCATGGGAATAGCAAATGTTTCCCCTATCATTATTATAGATGGCATTGAAAAAATAGACTCGAATATAAAATTGTTGTATTCTATTCTTCAATTTACTTCCCAACATACTAAGAAGGTACGTGTAATTATCAGTACACATCTACTGTATTATCATATCCATAAGAAAATTTTTCAACAAGCTTCTCCCCTATCTTTTCTATGTGATTCTAAGATTCCTTGGATGATAGAATCCACTCCTTATTATGAATTAACTAATTTTTCTGAAAAAGAAACAAAAGTATTGTTCAAGCAGATGGAAAAATATTTTCATTTACCAGCTACACCATGGAGGAAGCTTTCTGAATATACAAGATATCTTCTTGGAAATCCAGCTATTATGTATTTTTTTCTATCTTCCTATCAAGGACAAGATGTTCCTAAAAATATAGAAATACAAGATATTTTTGAAAATTATTTGGCAAAATATATATACCCATTTCCAAAACAACAAGCCATTTTGGAAGAATTGACAGAAACTCTTCTCAAGCAATATACTTCTTTTCTAGATTTAAACTATATTTTAAAAGACGTACCTGAAAATCTTCAACAATCTTTAGTGTTGAGCGATTTATTTTCGCCTTTGCATCATATCATTAAACATGGCATTTTAGGAAATGCCGATTACTTATGTAATGAAAATATGTTATATTTTGGGAAAATGCATTTAATGCAGCATTTAATATATCGATATGTAGCATTACGTACGCAACAATCACAAACAACTATCACGTCATATTTGGAACAATTATATAAGGGTCATTTCCTTTTACACGGTGTTGTACACTATGATATTTTACTACTATTACAAAAATGTTTCTATGATAAAATTGCATCACTTTTTCAAAATATTTCTCAATTTCCCGAAGTAATACGTTTTTATGTATGTTATATATTACAAATTCGATTTTTGAAACACCACCAATTGTCAATAGAAGAAAAAATTGCCCCTATGGCTGATGTTTTCTTGCAAAATATATTATCAGAGCCCATATTGTATGGCATCATGGACTTTGTTCTCTTTTTATATCAAAGAGATGAAAAAAAAGCATACCAAGTAGCATATTTCTTATTAGACAAAATTTCTTCTTTGATCAATGAATCTTTGAAAGAACATGAAGCGATTTCCTTTCAAATTTTATTTGCCACAGTGGCTAGACAAGCAGAACTCAACCAAGACATAGAAAAAATATCAAAACGTCTTTATAAAAAAGGAAAACATCTAGATACACATCCTCAACGCCTTTCTCTGTATTGTATTATAGCAAAAAACTTGTACTATCAAAACGACATGGAGACAGCGAAATTTTGGTATTATAAATGTATAGATTCTCTTCAAACAATGACTCCTGAAGAATTTCCAGAAGCACAACAAATATTTGTCTATGGTGAAATGGGGCATATTGCTTACTTTTTTGAAAATTACAAAGAAGCAATTCATTTCCTATCAAAAAAACACACTTTATTAGAAAACAAGGGAGAAAAAACGCAATTAGCTGAAGTTTTGTTATCTCTAGGGATTTGTTATCAAAGGCTAGATCAAGTAGATAAGGCTCTTTTTAATTTTCAAAAATCCATTGACCTAAGTCAAGAAATAAGTGATAACAACACTCTATGTGTAGCTCAATATTTCTTAGGTATTCTCCTAGCAAAACGAGGTGATTTAGACGAAGCGAAAAAATCTTTATTAATTGCTGAACCTTATTTATCTCAAAAACCTGAAATGTTAGCACGTCTTCATGTAGAATTAGGTAGGATCTATCAAAAACAAGACATTTATGATAAATGTCGAACATCTTGGTACAAAGCTCTAGATTATTTTAAAAAACAAAAATCTTCCCTAGGCGATATAGCACTTTGCTATGAAAATATCGGTCTCCTAGAGTTTAAAAATAAAAAATTACAAGTAGCTATTGATAATTATTTACAAGCATACTACTGTTATGAGCAAACTAAAGATAATATGAGAAACCTTGCTAATATTGCTTTAAACCTTGCACAGGCATACCAAGAAAAAGGAGATTATCAACAGTCTGTGGAGTATTGCCATAAATGTTTACAATTTAAAGTGAAAATGAATACTGTAAACTCAGTTTCCACAGGCGAGTTGTACTGCATATTTGCTTTAAATTGTGCACAAGAAGAAAATTTCATAGATGCAATAAATTATATTGACCAAGCAGAAAAAATCTACAAAGAACTAGACGATGTTATAGGAATAAGCCACACTATTTATAATCGTGCTCTTATCTATGAATTAAAAGGTGAAGTCACATCTGCTATGCAATATTTTAATGAAGCTATTATTATGTTAGAACAAATCAACGATTTTGTCCGCTTAGGTAAAGTTTTAAATAAATTAGGTATGATCTATATAGAACGAAGTGACTTGTACAAAGCACTACCTCTCTTTGAACGAGCTTTGCAAATTTACCAAACACTGGACAACCTCAAAGGCATAGCAACTTGTTACAATAATATTGCCATGATTCATAATGCTCGAGGAGAATATGAACAAGCCTTGCAAGACTATCAAAAGAATTTTGAAATTGCAAAAAAATTAGGTGATTCTCAAATGCTAGGAATTGCCTATTGTCATCTTGCAGAAACACATTGTCATTTAAAACAATACTCTCGTGCTCTTCTTTATTATGAAAAAGCTCTTGTGCTATTCCAACAAGTCAACAATGAAAAAATGTATACTACAGTTCAAAAAATCATTGAAGATTTAAAATGCAAAATTTAATGGAAATATACTGTATTACTGATACAATATAAGAAAATTTAGAAAAGGTGTAACAGATTTTCCCTGTTGCACCTATTTTTACATTATTATGATTATTTTTCCTTACAAAAGTAGATATTGTTCACAATACATTGTAAATGATCTTCGTATTTAAAATATACTAAGTTTATATTTCTATATGTATACATTTTCACATAATCTATGTATTCATGAGCCATGGATTATGAAATATGCTGAGTCTATATTCCTAAATTTTATTTTTGACAAATTTATGAATAGTATGTTACAATAATTTATTTTAAAAAGGAATATCCTAATAGCTTATAATATAATATTTTTTATAAAAATTTTATAATATATAATTATAAGCTATTAGGGTCTATTATTTTAATAACTTATAATACAATATTTTTTATAAAAATTTTATAATATATAATTATAAGCTATTAGGGTCTATCATTTTATAAAAAGGTTTTTTTATGAAAAAATATTATATTATTTTCTTATGTATATGTGTTTCTATTAGCTGTATATCTTGTAGTTCCTCTACACCTAAGGAACCTGAACAAAAAGTCGCAGTCAGTGCAAAATCCAATAAACAAGTGACAGAAAACAAAATATCCTTACCTTTAAATCCAGCTCCACAGCCTCTTGGTGAACCAGCTCCTTCTATACCAGAACTCCAGCCCGTGCCAGAACCAATTGTCATCACACCTCCTGTCGTTTCCACACCTGCTCTTTCTGTGGAAAAAACAGTGACAGATCCACAAACTAATATTTCTGTGACAAAAACGTTTACACAACCACAAACAGTCGCTTCTTCCAATGCCATTGTTCTTGTTTTTTCTACTAACGACAGAATTGATAAAACAGAACACGATCAAATCTTAGAAGCTGTCGAAGCAAAATGGTTTGCTGGCAAAGAATATATTGTAGTAAAGGAATCAGATTATATACCTGAAAATTATGTGGGGCGTGTTGTCATTGCTGCAGAAGCTCGTTCTGATTATGGCGAATATACATTGACTATTCGTTCTAGCAAAATTGTTATGGATGATGGCGTTGCTGTAGAAGAACCATGCGAAGGTCCTGAAGTTTCTATTGATCATCGTACTTCTGTAGATAATTTAATACGTGAATTTAAATATGTAAAATAACTTTTGAGGAAGATAAAAATGCGTTTGCTTGGCATAGACTATGGGAAAAAACGTTTGGGAGTTGCTATCTGTGGAGCTTTAAAAATTGCCTCGCCAGTAGATATGATTCAAAGAAGTACAGTGCAACAAGATTTAGCTATTATTCAAAAATGGATTGAAAAATATGATGTTTTTCAAATTGTAGTAGGACTCCCTATAAATATGGATAATACCTTAGGAGATATGGCCAAGCAAGCCCAGACATTTGCCAAAATGTTACAAAAAAAATTAAAAGTGCCAGTTGTTTTATGGGATGAACGCCTTTCCTCTCAAGCAGCTGACCATATTATGCATGATGCTGGTCTGACAAAAGACCAAAAGAAAAAAAATCGTGATTCCATTGCAGCGTCAGTCATGCTCCAATGCTATATTGATTCTCATTCTAATATTTTTGAGGAGGCAAAAATATAATGGATGTATTTCATAATATATTTTTTAATGCGATTATTTTTGTCTGTGCCTTTGTGCTTTCTGCATTTTTTGTATGGATTGTTAAAAAATATGCTTGTTATTGGGGCTTGAGCGACATCCCATCAGAAAGAAAAATGCATGATCATATTATTCCACGTGGAGGAGGCATTGGTATTTTTCTTGGAATGATGAGTGCTTATTTTTTAGCTTGGCTTTTATTATATTATTTTGACATATACTTTCCTTTTATTGAAGAATATTTAAATCAAAAACCTTTTTTCTGGCGTGATGTCACCATAATAGTCATAGGAGCTATCATTGTATTTTTAACTGGTCTTTTAGATGATTTTTTTGATCTATCACCTTGGACCAAAATTATGCTAGAATCTCTTGTTGCATTTTTTTTGATTGCATATGATATTCGAATTACATTATTTATAAATAACTTTCTATTTTCTGCTATTATAACTTGGGCATGGGTTTTATTAATCACGAATTCATTTAATTTGTTAGACAACATGGATGGTTTATCAGCAGGAGTCGCCTTTATTGCAAGTACCTTTTTACTCATCGTGGCTATACAAACAAACCAATGGCTTTGTGCTTTTTTACTTATTGGACTATTAGGGAGTATATTGGGATTTTTATGTTATAATTTCCCTCCGGTTACAATTTTTATGGGTGATTCTGGAAGTTTAACACTAGGTTATATGATGTCTGTATTGACCATTTATATGACCTTTTCATATTCTTCTATTTTCCCTGTTACTCTACCAGTTTTAGTATTGGCTGTCCCTTTATTTGATACATTTACAGTCATTATACTACGCCTTCAATTAAAAGTATCTATATTCAAAGCAGATAAACGACATTTTTCCCATCGTCTTGTAAATTTAGGCCTCACACCTAAACGTTCTGTTTTACTTATCTATTTTCTCACCTTTGCAACAGGTCTTAGTGCTCTGTTACTATATCAATTAACATATATTGGTTCTTTAATTGTTATATTGCAAATGTTTGTAATATTGCTAATCATTCATACATTAGAACAAGCTGGAAACCATACACACCATGAATCAAAATAATCGTTTGCCTTTTATTTTCCAATTTTTTTCTTTAGGTGCCCTGAGCATTGCTATTATTTTTCGTGTATTCTTATCTGGTCTTACTGTAGATATAGGCGAAAATGCTTTAGTCAGTTTATTTGTTTTGATTGCTTTTTGTATGATGCTTTGTGCTGATATTACAAATAATACAACAAATAAACTGCCCATTTTTATATTTTTACCTATTGTATGGATACTATATTGTTTAAGTAGTAGTCTATGGAGTCATTCTCCTGTTGCCTGTCTATCCCAATGCTCCCTATGGGGTACAGATATACTTCTTTTTTTTACTGTATATTATTGGAGTAGAGAAAAAGAAATATGGCAATACATCGCATCCCTTATCATGGCTGTTTTATTTGTAGAAATTACCTATAGCCTCTATCAATATTATATTGGCTTACCATCGCTACAAGCATATATTCGAAATAATCCAAATATTTTAGATGATATGAGTAATTTAAAAGACTTCATCCTAACATATAAAATAAATACAACTAATGTATCTGGGCATTTTACGAATGATAACTCTTTAGGTGCGTATCTTCTTTTATATATACCTATTTTCTTAAAAAGTTGTCAAAACAAACAACAGAATATAAAAATAAAAATCACATTTCTCTTGCTTTGTATTCTTACCATTTTTGTGCTATCTATTACTGGTTCTAGAGCAAGTTTTCTATCTCTTTTCCTTGCCATTAGTATTTCTTTTTTATATTTTCTATATAAAACATGTAAACGAATGATTTTTATGATCGTTACTTGTAGTATCTTTCTAGGAAGTTGCTGTTTTAGCATACTCGTGTATTATACTAATGTATTTCATTTTATTGGGAAACGATTAATATCTTTTGTTTTACGCATAGGTTATTGGATAACAGGCATTCAATTATACAAAGACTCCCCTATCCTAGGCATTGGTGTAAATAATTATACAGAGTTATATCCTTTTAAAAAACTCATATGGACAGAAGAAAGTAAATATATTCACAATGGGATGCTACAAATGCTAGTAGAAACAGGTATCATAGGCTTTGTACTATATGCAACTATTATATACTTTATTGTACGCCTATGCTTTCAACCTTGTAAAGAACAAATAGAAAGACAAAATCCATCTCCTTTTTCTAAAAAATACCATCTTTCTTTTGCTACTATCTGCTTCATTCTCGTTGGTATATTATTACATAATCTAAAACGACTTTTTGATACAGAATCACTTCAAAGTCAATTTCAACAACATACTATATCGTATATTTTCTTTATCTTTCTTATCTGTACTATATTCTTTTTCTTCTTAGGATATTGGATTGCCACCAAATTTTCAACATTCCATTGGAAAAAAGCATTGCCATTATCTTTACTCGCTTTTTTTATTCATCATTGTTTAGATATTAATATAAATGAACCTACATTATGCCAGCAAATCGCAATTTTTATAGCTCTCCTTCTTAATAGTTCCCAAATCCAACATAAAACAATCTCTATCCATCATGGACTTAAACTTATTTTTATAGCAGGAACCATTATTATTACAATATATGTGAGTACAAATTTACTACCTCAATTATTACAAATAAGTAATGCAAAACAAATCAGCATGCAACAATATTCTGAAAAGGACATTGAAATACTCCATGACTCTTTTCAGCAAGCTCCATGGGAAATAAACCTTGCTATAAAATTATCTCAAGTATATATGAAACAATTACAACAAAAAATTAAAATTAAAAAATATTCTCCCCAACAAATACAACAATATTTTTATGAAGTAGAAAAAATATTAGAAACTTCTATGAAATATAATAAAAAAAACATTGCATTACAATACAACTTAACATATTTATACTTTGAACAAAGTCACATATGGGAAATACTAAAACAAACAAAAAAACAAAAAGAAAGTTTACAAAAAGCACAAAAAAAAGTACAAAATATGTTGGAAATATATAAATATGCAACTCCCTTTTTTACATTGGCAAGAGAAATCGAAAACAAACTAGGAAACAAACAACAAGCAGCATTCTACTATAAACAAGAAAAATTAGCACGAATACATAGACAATGTTTAAGTATTAGCTATGAATACAAATAACTATAACAATTCCATAATTACTACAAATAGAAATAATCCTATAATTACTATAAATAGAAAGAACATATATGTACACTCATGAAGAACCCAGCGATTTAAATGCTTTAGAAAAAGCATTACAAAAAGCAAAATACTCTGAGATTCCATTTATATTAAACCTCAATTCTTTATCTACATTTCCCTCCTACCTTATCAAAACGTTTATTGAAATTCATACATACAATAGTAACAACTTTTATATCCTCGTAGCAGAAAATTCGCCCTTGCTCAACATCTTTCAAAAAGAATCTCTTATTGGAATTTTATCTATTTTTAATCGAATGAAAGATTTAGAAAAAATTCTCAACTACCAAACAACACCATGTTATGTTCACTACTTTCCTGGAAAACTTTTTGAAATACCTATAGAATATCAAGAAGAATTCAACAAAGCAGCTGAACGTAATATCAAAGGACAAGAAGCTTCTTTGTCTTGGAGCTGTCGAGAAAAATTTCAAGAAGCTGGCTTTCCACTTCCTAGCAAAGTATCTGTTCTAAAAGAAAACGAAGATTGGCTTATTTTTGAATATCACAATAAAAAAATCACTTTACAAGAATCTAAACAAGCCCTATTTATCCTTCGAGTAGATATATATGGTCGCCAACTTGAAATATGCGAAAGAATTTTTACTATTTCCCTCTACGGTACTCTCAAAGGAAAAGACTTAGCTCTTCAATTCAAAAACTACATTAAAAATGAAAAATCGCCTATCATCTTCTTAGATCTAACCCACTGCCATTCTTGGGATGAACATTATGCAAAAGCTTACAAACAAAGCAAAGAATTCAAAAAAATCTACTTAATAAGTTCAAAAACAACAGCTTCCAATGCTCTTTTTAAACTTAAAGGAGATATACTTTACTATGATTATGAAAAAGCCTACGAAAAAGCCATTGACATCTTAAAAAAACAATGGAAAATCACTCCAGACTATGCTGAAGACGAAGTTCCGCAACAACCAATCATTGAAATTAGTGGTTACCTGAGTGATAATTCAGAACAAATAAGCCAATTTCGAAAAAAATTTCGAGAAATCATCAAAAAAACATTAAAAGAATTTACACGAATCTGTATTGATATTCGCGAACTTTATCGAATGGAAACTGAAGCACGAAAATTATTTGTTCAAGACGTTATCAAAAGAACAGAAAAAGTTAAGATTAAAAAATTCAATATCATCTTCATTGCAAACCTTCCACGCCCTGACTATATTGTACATGATTTAGTTGCTGACTTATACGATAACGAATTTTTCATTGTTTCTTCTATAGAAGAAGCAAGAAGCATGCATACAATCTATCCTCATCCACGATTTACCATAGAAAACTCCCTCCACTCTTCTCTTATGACTGTGGAAGGCAATATCATCCACGACGAAGAAATCAAAATATTCCAAAAAGAAACAGAATGCATGATTCAACATGCACTTTCCAATATTTTTGAATCTTCGCACGTACAAAAATCACCACAAGAACTCGTATTCTTCGACTTTCGCTCCATTCCTTGCGTATATATTCCAGTCATACGTGCTATACTAGACGCAGATTCCAACAACAAACGACTTATAAAAATCTTAATCGTGAATCCACACCTAGAAGAACTTATCAAAAAAATTATCAGTCGCTATGACAATGTCATCTGCTACCATAACAAAGAAGAAGCATTTGAAAATCAAATTTGCAATGTTCTAGTCAGTACGCCAAGAAACTCCTCCCAAGAAGCACGTACTTATTTTAAAGAAATCTTTAAAGACATATACCAAACACCAGAAGGAAAAAATAAACAATTTTGGATTCGATTCCACTATGACATCACACGACTTACTTCACTTCTCAATACAGAACAATATAAACTTATTCTACTGTATGGTTATCCCACTACAAGCCAGCCTCTCATGCAAATACTAGAAGAATACAAAAAACCAGTGATTGAACTCAAACCAACGAACAGCGATTGGACAGAACTCAACAATAATCAATTAGAAAAAGACTGCCATTCTGGAATGATTAAGCAAAAAATCATAGATGCCTTATGGAAAGAAACAACTATGCCCCAAGAAAAACGCTATCTATTTTATGGAACAAAATGGGACTATGCAGTAGACAACATCTTTTTGCAATGCATCAATGAGCAAGAATACCAAGTTTTCAATCAATACATGACAATTGTGGATGAAGGACAATACGAAGTCATTATTACGTATAACAATAGATATAAAGAAGATAAAACTATTCGCCAGTCTTATCAAGAACGAGCCATAGAAAAACTACAATTCCACCCCTATAAACAATGGGTACGTAACTATAATATATACTATCAAACAAATATGGTGCAACTCTCACAAAAAACAGCTAACGACACCGATATAGCCAACGCCATTCTACTCCTTCAAGCACATTCTAAATATTCTCAAAACATATGGGAAACTATCCCTAGTAAAATAAAACGAAGCTTAAAAGAACGATGGAACACATGCATAGCATCTCCCAATCGTTCTGTGGGGGTTATATTTAAAAGCATATACAATGAAATACAATATATACAACTGAATATCCACACAGAAATCGATGAAATATTTCATGCAAACTTATGGCCAGCTCTTAACTACCTTAAAGATGAACTTCATTACGACTTGAGATACCAAGGGTTGGAACTTGCTATCATTGCTTTTTTAGAACTCATCTATTCCTATGCCAACAAAAAAAGCTTTAATAAAAATATCACATGGCTCCGTTCTAGCATCGAAATGCAAGAAACAGAAGATTTAACAGTCAATATATATATGGACAAAATAAGCGATACTATTGAATACACAGAAGAACTCAAAAAAGCAATCGATACCTACCAAGAAAAATATCAAATTACCTTTGAAACTAGTAAAGATCAAGAAATAGAAGGCATTACCTATACTTTTAAACTTTTAAAACCAAAAGCAAAAACTGCATAGGAACAAATTTTGTTAGATAGTGTCAAAAATTGTCACTTTTTAACAAATTTCTAATATAACAAAAAAAAAATGAAAAAATCATAATCATATATACATAAATAAGTTATATAAAAATAAAAAAAAACATTGTATTTTGGCATAAAATATGCTATACTATTATAGTGAAAGGAATAAATGATCATTCATATATTCCTACATAAGTTAACAGCCTATTAAACCATTTAAATTAAATTATTTTTAAACCATTCTAAAATATCTCAAAGGAGATTTTTTATATGAGAAAAACAAACAAAGGTTTTACCTTAATCGAATTGATGATCGTTATTGCTATCATCGCTATTATCGCAGCTATCGCTATTCCTGGTATTTTATCTGCTAGACGTTCTGCAAACGCAGGTGCAGCTATGGGAAACTTAAAAGCTTTCTCCACAGCTATGGCTACATATCAAAATGATAATCCATTCCAATTTTATCCCAAAACATTATCAGGCAAAGAAGCACCCGATTGTGGTAATTATTTTAGCCATTTAGACATTAAAAGTGGTTATAAATATGAATACTATGTAAGCGGTAATGATGCTGATGATGAAACTGGTGATCGTGGAATGTATGTATATGTTGCATATCCCACTACATTCAATAATGGAACAAAAGCCTATTACGTAGATGAAAGCAATAGAATTTGGGAACTTGATTTTTCAGATCAAAACACATATAGTGCATCAAGCTGTGCTCCAACTGTTACTCCTTCTACTGCACCAGAATTAGATGCAGATGGAAAAACTCAAACAGCTGGACCAGTAGAAATGGGTGGTGCTATAGCTACTAATGTTTGGATTCAAAAATCATAATTTCAAATTAGATTTGAAATTCGATATTTGTTAGCTCAAAAATAGTCTTATATTTAAGATATAAGACTATTTTTTTTTGTTCATACATTTTTTCTTACTTCCTCCACTTCCTATTATTCTAGGAAAATTTTTTATTCTAGGAAAATTTTTGCTCTCTCTCTCTCAAATTTTATTAGAAAATGCTAAAAATTGTCACTTTCTAACAAATTTCTAATAAAATAAATACTAATTCATAATAAGATATACATATATAAGTCATATAAAAATAACAAGATACATATAGTCATATAAAAAAATATTTTACTTTGGCATAAAATATGCATTAAAAATTAGACATACTAAATATAATATAATCATTAAATATACTATAATAATAATAATAAAAAAATAAATGCATGGATACAATTACTTTTAAAATAAGATAACAACCTATTAAAACATTCTGAAATATCTCAAGGAGATTTTTTTATGAAAAAAACAAACAGAGGTTTTACTTTAATCGAATTATTCATAGTTATTTCTATCATCTCTATCATCGCGACTATGGCTATTCCAGGTATTCTATCTGCTAGACGTTCTGCAAATGCAGGTGTAGCTATGGGAAACTTAAAAGCTTTCTCTACTGCTATGGCTACATATCAAAATGACAACGAAAATCAATATTATCCTAAAAGAATAGGAGATACGAAAGGTCCAGATTGTGGTAACTATTTTAGCCATTTAAGTATTAAAAATGGTTATAAATATGAATATTACGTAGATGGTACTAATGCAGATGATAACACTGCTAATCGCGGAAAGTATATATATGTTGCATATCCTACTACATTCAATAATGGAAGAAAAGCATATTATGTAGATGAAAATAGTAAAATTTGGGAAAATGATTTTTCCAATGAAACAAGCTGGACAGCACCAGCAGACGCAACTATTGATTTTACAATCATACCAATAGTAGATACAACAGATGGAAAAACTCAAACTGCTGGACCAGTTACTATCCTCGGCGGTACAACATGGATTCAAAAATCATAAGCTCAAAATTTAAGCTCAAAATTAAATCTTTATTAGCTCCAAAAAATAGTCTTAAATAGTCTTATACTTTAATGAGTATAAGACTTAATGAGTATAAGACTATTTTTTTGTCTACATATTATTTCTCACTTCTCACATCCTATCATTCTAGGAAATATTGCTCTGGGGAGATAAATATTGCTCTGGGGAGGAAAATGTTGCTCTGGGGAGATAAATATTGAATATTGCTCTGGGGAGATAAATATTGCTCTGGGGAGATAAATATTGCTCTGGGGAGATAAATATTGAATATTGCTCTGGGGAGATAAATATTGAATATTGCTCTGGGGAGATAAATATTGAATATTGCTCTGGGGAGGCAAAGTTCTCGAGAATATTGCTCTGGGGAGGAAAATGTTGCTCTGGGGAGGCAAAGTTCTCGAGAATATTGCTCTGGGGAGGCAAAGTTCTCGAGAATATTGCTCTGGGGAAGCAAATGTTGAATGTTGCTCTAATGTTAATGTTGCTAATGTTGCTCTGAAACTCGAAATGAAATGCGTTGAAATGCGTTGATTACGTCGAAATGCATTGGTTTCCTTTGCTCTGGGGAGAATCACGTGCGAATTTGCTCTGGGGAAAATATGCTCTGGGGAGAAGAAGAAATTATCAAAAAAGGAGAGAATGTAGCAAATTTTCGGCAAAATGGGAGAGATTTTGCAAAAAATAGAGGGAATTTCAGAAAATTTTGCAGTGAAAAAAAAACGATTTGGAAGGCAATAGGAAGAATTTTTTGGTGAGAAAAAAAATTGGTGATTTTTTGAAAGAATTTTGATGAAAAATTGATAGAAAATGATGCTAGTAATTTATGTAAATTATTTTAGTTTAATAAGTTATAATGATTATTCTTAGTGTTTTCAAGTTTTTATGTGTGGACATATTATCTCTGAGGTAAAATTTTTCTGCAAAATTTTACCTTGAAATTATATTAACTTTTTCAAATTTTTAAGTTTAATTTTGTTAATATAATTTATTTTTTTACGTAGACATGTTCGCGTTGGATCGTATGTTTACGATCTGCGACTATGGCACGGTACCATTCCTGCCTTTTATCAGCAGGAATTTCCAGATAAAACGGAAT
>JAGOMP010000046.1:23275-23702 GCA_017993505.1 Planctomycetota bacterium | reverse complement strand
TTGTAAAACTTTTTTCATGGCAATTTCTGTAGCTTGTTGTTTAGGGAAATTATACACACCAATAGAAATACCTGGGAATGCAATGGTTTCACATTGATGTTGATAAGCTAATTGCAAAGAATTTTGATAACATTGTTGAAGAAGTTCTTGTTCATTATGTGTACCACCACGCCAAATAGGACCAGGCGTATGAATGACATATTTTGCTAGTAAACGAAATCCTAATGTAATTTTTGCTTGACCAGTAGGACAACCATGTAATAAAGTGCATGCTTGTAAAAGTTCTGGTCCTGCTGCTCGGTGAATAGCACCATCCACGCCACCACCTCCTAAAAGGCTTGTGTTTGCAGCATTTACAATGGCATCTACTTGTAATGTTGTGATATCATCTTGTATAATTACAATATCCATAAATATTCTCCTAAAT
>JAGOMP010000046.1:0-23175 GCA_017993505.1 Planctomycetota bacterium | reverse complement strand
AGGAAAAATTTCTCTCTTTTTTTGTATCATTACAATATCTATAAGCATTCTCCTAAATAGGAAAAATTTCTCTCTTTTTTTGTATCATTACAATATCCATAAACATTCTCCTAAATAGGAAAAATTTCTCTCTTTTTTTGTATCATTACAATATCTATAAGCATTCTCCTAAATAGGAAAAATTTCTCTCTTTTTTTGTATCATTACAATATCCATAAACATTCTCCTAAATAGGAAAAATTTTCTGTTTTTTTTAGGAAAACTAAGGAAAATAATGTATAATGATTTTATCATTATACATTTTATATTGCAATCGATGTTTTTATAAAGGTTTATTATGAATCTTGAGCCTAATAAATTTAAATTTGCGTATCCTGGTTCATTTGACCCTTGGACACGAGGTCACTTATCTGTACTCGTTTCATTTTTACAAAAAGATCAGGATGCGAATGTAGATATTATTATTGGAAAAAACCCCGATAAAAAAGGAATGTTTACTCTAGAAGAAAGAAAGTTTATCATTGAACGGAGTATTCCTAAAAAATATTTAAATCGTGTACGGGTAAGTATTGTTTCTGGTGTAGTTGCAGATTATTTATATGAAAACGACATTCCATATTTTATTAAAGGGGTTCGGGATGAAACTGATTTTCGATATGAAAATAATCTAGCGTCTATTAATAGCCAATTGTATGGTTCTCCAATGACATTATTTATTCCACAAGTAGATTCCCAATTAGGGAATGTGAGTTCTAGTAATTTAAAAATGTTAACAAATTTAGGAATTCCTCTCAATAAATATGCCAATGCATTTACTCGTGAAGTTTTAAAAATGCGGACTTCTGGGAAATTAATGATCGGAGTCACTGGTGGAGTATGTGTTGGAAAATCTTCATTTTGTAAGCGTTTACAATTATACTCTCAACACATTGATGCAATACCTAAAATTTATCATTTAAATTTAGACCACATTGGATATAGTATTTTGAATGAAAAATATAAAGTTTTGCCAGTGCATCATAAAATCCGTAGGCAAATTGCACAAGAATTTGGCGAACATGTTTTAAAAGAAGATGGTACTATTCACAGAAAAAACTTAGGTGACCTTGTATTTAAAAAACGAGAATCCATAACTGCATTAATGGACATTATGTTAGAACCCATGCTGTATCTAATGGCAAAACAAATCGAAAAATTAACACCAGGGATTATTTTAGTTGAAAGTAGCGTATTATTTGAAAGAAATTTAACAGAATTATTCGAAGAAAACGTTATTTTATTAGAAGTAAATCCAGAAATTCAAAAACAACGCATCATGGCCTCTAAAGGAATGACATTAGAGCAAGCTCAAAAACGTTTAAATTCACAAATGCCATTATCAAAAATTCGTCGAAGGATTGCAAGATTACAAGAAGAACAATACGAACGTTTGCATTGGGAATTAACAGGAGATCTAAAATTTGGTGATGAAACTGATCATGAAATTTATCAACGATTGCGTACAGAATACTATTTCCGCCTACAAGTACGACGAACCCAATTTCTGTTTATCCCTGAAGAAATTACTTTTAAAGATGATAATGTATTTTTTCAAGATATTGAAAAAATTTATAATCAACCTAACCGCTTCTATCACAATTTAGTCCATATTCAAGAAGTCTTAACCTATTATTTAGAATTAAAAAAAATATTTCAACATCCTTTAGAAGTCTACTGTGCACTTGTATTCCATGATATATTGCATGATCCCCAAAACTCAGAAAATGAATTGGCAAGTGCACAATTTGCAAATGAATACTTGCAAAAACATTTGCAATCAAGTAATATAGATATATCATTAGTAGTCCATTTTATTCAATTAACAGCACACCATGATAGTAATTTATCAAATTTAGATTATGATGAACGATTGTTGCTTGATATAGATATGACCATTTTTATATCCTCTAAAAAACGGTTGCTAGAATATGAAAATCAAATCTTTAAAGAATATGCTACGATAATCTCCATGAAAGAATACCGACAAGGTCGTAGAGATTTTTTAAAACGTCTGTTAAATAAAGATTTTATTTTTCGTTCTAGTTATTTTCGTTCTAGGTATGAAGAAATTGCTAAAAAAAAGATTTCATTCTTATTAGAATTTGTAGAAAATCATTATTTAGAAAGGGCATAGTATGAATTGGACTTTGTGGAAAAATCGTGGACTAGCGATAATAGAAAAATTTATGCAAAATCCTATTGTATATGGATTGATTTTTTGTGGTGTGTTTGGTATTCTCTGTCCTTTCCTTGTTTGGATTATGCCAGTTGGAAGAGTACAACAAAATGATTTAGAAGTATTAATCCAAGAAGTAGAAAAAATACAAAAATTATATACTGAAGCTGAAATTTCTTTAAAAAAAATATTATCATCAGGGGTAGTAAAACTCCCTTCTGATAAGAGAATGATTTTAAAAACTTTAATCCAAGAAAAACGAAGTTTGTTTAGTCATGTCATGGCCTTTGTTGCTTTCCTCATCCAAGGTGGATTTTTCTTTTTATTAGGTTTATTAATAGAACGTCGTTGGCTTTCTAAACATCGTGATAAAGACAATAAGATTTCATTTTTCAATAAAATGCAAAAATTTTCAAAAAACAAGAAAATAGTCCAAGAAGAAGTGGTAGATCTTGAAATCGATACACCTATGAACGAACCTGTGAACGAAGCTTTAGATGAACCTATGACCGACCCTATGGACAAACCTATGGATAAATTTATAGATGAATCTGAACCTGTGAACGAACCTATGGACAAATTTATAGATGAATCTGAATCTGTGGACGAACCTATGGATAAATTTATAGATGAATCTGAACCTGTGAACGAACCTATGGACAAATTTATAGATGAATCTGAATCTGTGGACGAGTCTGTAAACGAACATATAGACGAATCTGTGGACGAACATGGTGATGAACCTATGGACGATGACGAGGCTCTAGATGATGACCTAGACGAATTTATGGAAGAATTTGTAGATAAAAAAAATATGGAAGGCAAGAACTAGATACAAAAAAGATAAATAATAACTAATACAACTTCATAGCTAAATAATAACTAATATAATTCAATAAGTATAACTCAATAAAGGCTACTACAACTATATGATTGGCTTAGAATCAAGAAAAGTTCTTTTAGATATCTTGATGAATTCATCTGAGATGATTAAAAAAAAAGTTCTAGAAAATACACTACTTTCGTATAATTTTTCAGCACAAGATCACGGCTTTATTTTTGAACTTATGCAAGGAATTACAAAACGGGAAAAAACATTATCTTGGATTATAGATTATTTTTCTGCCAAACCACCAAAATCAAAATTGATTCGAACGATTTTATATATTGGCTTATATCAACTTTTTTTTACAAATATTCCACCATATGCAATTTTAAACACATCTGTAGAACTTGCAAAACATAAAAAACTCAACCATGCAGCAAAATATATTAATGGATTATTAAGAAATGTTCAACGTTCTATCAAATTTATCCAAGAAAAACAACATCACAGCACAATTTTACCATGCGAACTCGGTGCTTGGCAATTTTCATCTCCCTTATTTCCTTCCCCTGACACAAAATTTTCTCAATATCTCAGCATTGTTTATTCATATCCAGAATATCTAGTCGAAACATGGCAACAAGAATTTGGCGAAAACATGTGCGAACAATTATTGCAAAATGGAAATTGCATTGCTCCTGTGTATCTTCGAGATCGAAATTCTTCATTGCCGGATATATTACATAATTTAAACATCAAATATATAAAATACAACAATTTATTTCAACTAGACACTGCAAGTGACATTCAAAAATTGCCCAAATTTGAACAAGGAAAATGGGCAGTCACAGGCATTGCTTCAACAAAAGTTATTGAAGCATTAGAATTGACGCCCAATATTTCTGTATTAGATGTTTGTGCTGCTCCTGGCGGGAAAACATTACAAATCATAGATAAAATACAAGGCCAAGGCAAAGTCATAGCCATGGATATTTCTAAAAATCGACTGGAATCCCTACAATTTTTAAAACAAACATATCCGCCAGAAACTTTTGATATTAAAATCCATGATGGCACAAAATCAATTCCAGAATGGAATCAAACGTTTGATCGTGTTCTAGTAGATGCACCTTGTTCCAATAGTGGCGTCTTTTCTAAACGAACAGAAGCAAGGTGGCGATTTTCGCCACAAAACCTAACTTCCCTAGGAAACATTCAAAGTGCACTTTTGCATGCAATGGCTCCAACTGTAAAAATAGGAGGAATCCTATTATATTCTACTTGTAGCATTGAAAAAAAAAGAAAATGACAAACAAATACAAACATTTTTACAAAACAATAGTAACTTCCAATTCGAAGAAAAACAAATCCAATTACCCCTAGCACCATCATTTGATGGCGGGAGTTATTGTAAATTGAGGAGAATCTCTGAATGAAAAAAATCGTTGTAGCAGGAATTCAAATTGCTGCTATTCCACAAAAAATAGAAGCCAATATTGAAAAATCTATTGCATGGTTAGAAAAAGCCATCCTAAAAACAAGAGCTATGCTCTATGTTTTTCCAGAAAGCATGACAACTGGATTTACACCTGGAATGCCCGTAGAACAATTATGGGAGTTAGTAGATGTCATTCCAGGAAAAACAACAGAAGCAATGTGTGCAGTTGCTAAACAACATAAAGTATATGTTGTCTGGACCACATATGAACGTGGACCTAAAAAAAACATAGTTTATAATTCCGCCATACTCATTGGTCCCACTGGATGTATTTTAGGCGTGTACCGAAAAACACATCCATTCTGCACAGAACAAAGCTGGACAACAGCTGGTGACTCTGTGTGCGTTGTAGAAACAGAAATTGGAAAAATTGGCATCATGATTTGCTATGATGGCGATTTCCCAGAACTTGCAAGAGTAATGGCAATCAAAGGTGCAGAAATTATAGTACGACCTTCTGCCTTTCTACGAAGTGCAGATATATGGGCATTGACTAACGAAGCCAGAGCCTATGATAACCATACGTATATTGTTGCTGTAAATGCTGTTGGTACTGATGCTGGTGGAATTATACATTTTGGAAACAGTATGATTGTTTCTCCCATTGCCCAACGCCTTGCACAAGCTCGCTCCCAAGAAGAAATTGTTTTTGCTAAAATCGATCCCAATCCTTTACAAACAATCAGCTATGGAATTGATTCACCTATGCTACTCAATCATATGCAAGATAGAAATATTAAAGTATATGAAGAAATTCTACAAGATGCTCCTAGTCCATTTCCTACGTATTGTAGCAGTTGCCAACCACAACCATAAAGAAACTTATATCTATAAAAAAATAAAATTCTACGTATCTTAAAAGACAATTTGATTTATTGCAACATGGTCAATATTGGAAAAATAAAAATTTACTTATATTATCAATTAGAATTTAAAGAAAAACTTCAACATATTTTTGGAGAAGAAAAATTTAAAATAGATATAAAAGTTTTCAAATAAAGTTACAAAACGTACAACAGTATCTTACAAAATACTCCCCGTACATTTTCTATTTAGTATCAAGCATAAAGGAGCTTATATCTATGGAAGAACAAAAAAAAATTCTACGGATCTTAAAATTCGGTTTGATTTGTCGCAACATGGTAGACATTGGAAAACCAGAAATTTGGTTATCTCAATTAGAATTTGATGAAAAACTGCAAGATATTTTTGGAGAAAGCACTGAAAACTTTGAAATAGAAACAAAAGTTTTCAAGCAAGTTTGTGTTTTAGCAATCAACGACATTGTTCATTTCAAATTTCCCTACATTGACTATTTAGAAGACTCTACACTCAATTATTTTTCTGAAGAAACATTAAAAAAATTTATCCAAAAAAATCGAGACAATCGTTTACAAATTTCTGTACAAAGTAAATTTCACAAAAGCGGTATCTTACAAGCAAGATACCATAAACCTTATGACAAAGACGAAAATGGCTACCAAATTCAAACAGCTATTGATATGTCACGCCTAAATCTTAAGAAACTTGCCATTCACATTCCAGAAAAATTTTGTGAACTTTTATCTATCCAAGAACTGCAAAAAAGAAACACCATTGCTACCATAGACAATGAAACTTGGATTATTGGTTCTCTCAAAGACTTCACATCAGAAATCTTAGGTCCAGTAGTGCGAGCACAACTCAAAAAAACAATCAAAATTGCAGACATTCGAGATACACGTTGTATGTCGTCAACACTCATTCAAATTTACAAAACAGATCCAATCTGCAATAACATCAACGAATTTATCCAAGTAGAACAATATGGAAAAGAAATTCGCGGACTAGGTTCCTTAGACTCTGGATACAACACACGACACGCAGATGTTGTCACAAAATCCTTTGAACATAATTTATCCAACGATGAAGAAGCCGCAGTCTACACATTTGGTCTTTCTGACCTTCTTCTTTTTAATGAAACATTCAAAGAAATTGTACAAGAAACACAAAATTCCAAAAAAATTCAAACAGAATATGCTGCCATACTTTACAATACAACACACTACAGTTGCATTCTTGACTGGATCTACCTAGAAAAATACCTCATTGACATTTACAGCGACTTATTTTTAAAAAAAATCTCACAAAAAAAAACACGTCCAGAACAAATGCTCCAGATACAAAAACAATCCATGACTGATCTCATTGCATATCAACCTGGAATCACCCCCTATCCATCACGACAAGAATTTTTAGCACAAGCACGCATTGCCCATAAAATCCCTGAACTCCAAGAAAAATTCGAACGGAAACGAGACTTAAGCATAGATTATGTAATTCAAGAATACACACTCCGCACCAACAAAAGCATGCAATTCATCAACATCTTTATGGCTGCAACAGCATGCTTTAGCTTAATGGAAGTTATCCTTACCATCTTCGAACAAGGCAAAGAAAATAAGATCTTTTGGGGCTGGCTCACCTTTGCTCTTTTTCTAAGCATCATATTTATTGTCTTACTTGTCAATAAAATTGTCAAACTACGTCTCCGAAAAAAACTCACTAGCCAAAATATCATGTAATAAACTTCCCATCAACTTTGATCAATATGGATCAATATTTTTTCTGCCCCAGAGCAATGTCAACTCATTTTGCTCTGAGGCAATTCCCCAGAGCAATTTTCACTACCCAGAGCAAATTTCCTCCCCCAGAGCAAATTCCCTCCCCAGAGCAAATTCCACTCCCCCAGAGTAAATTTGCAACACGCGTACAATTTCCCTTCCCCAGAGCAAATTTCCACCCCCAGAGCAATTGACACTCCCCCAGAGTAAATTTTCCCTCCCCAGAGCAATTGACACCTCCCCAGAGCAATTTCCACTCCCCAGAGCAAATTTCCACCCCCAGTGCAAATTTCCACCCCCAGTGCAAATTTCCTCCCCCAGAGTAAATTTCCACCCCCAGAGCAACTCAGAATCATTTTTCTCCCCAGATTAAGCTTCTGAGTAAGTTAGTTTGTCGCAAAGCAAAAAAAAAAGAGATACGATTATATGTGTTTTTTATCGCATCTCTTTTTTTGCATTATTTTTAAAGATTGTTGATGTGTCATAGGTTATAGATCATTTATGTATCTAAAAATCAAAGATTGTTGATGTGTCGCTGTGATACATGATAAGGTTATATAACTTCATCTTCTTTGAACTTGGCAATTTCTTGTTCTGAATAACCAAGTTTTTGGAGGATTTCATTTGTGTGAGCAGAGAGTCGTGGGGGAGCTGATTCAAGTTTGGCTGGTGTTTTAGAAAATTTTGCAGTAAGGTTGAAGAGTTTTATATTGCCAAGTTTTTCTTCTGGAACTTCTTGGATGGTGTTTCGATGTTGAGCTTGTGGCGAGGTAAGTGCTTTTTCTAAGCTGAGAATATCACCACTTGGAATTCCTCGATCATTGAGTTTTTCCACCCAGTATTCTGTTTCTTTTTGTGTGAGTTTAGCTTCAATAAGTGGGGTAAGTTCTTTTCTATTGGCTTTTCTTGTGTCACGTTCTTCAAATCGTGGATCTGTTTTAAGTTCATTGAGTTGAAGTTCGTCCAGTAGGTCTTCCCATTGTTTTTGTTGATTAGCTGCGATGTTGATGTATCCGTCTTTTGTTTTGAATGTACCTGAAGGAGCAGCTGTAAAGTTGTCGTTGCCCATGAGTACAGGTTGTTTGTTTCCAATGAGTAAATTCGCAGCAACCCAGCCCATAAGAGGCATGATAGAGTCTAAAAGAGCAATGTCAATGAATTGACCTTCTCCTGTTCGTTCACGATGGAAGAGTGCAGCCATAATGGAAAATGCAGCATTGAGTCCACCTACTGTGTCACATACAGGAAATCCGCAACGCAGAGGATTTAATGTGGGATCACCATTGATAGACATTACGCCTGAAAGACCCTGGATAATTTGATCATATGCTGGCTTAAAAGCATCTGGTCCTGTTTGACCAAATCCTGAAATAGCACAGTAAATAATACGTGGATTGATGTTGCAAATGTCTTCATAAGAAAAACCAAGACGCTTCATCACTCCAGGACGGAAATTTTCAACAACTACATCAGCTGTTTTGAGTAATTTTCGGTAAATTTCTTTTCCTTCATCGGCTTTCATATTCAGTGTTAGTGATTTTTTATTGGCATTTTGTGCTAAGAAGCTTGTTCCCATGAGTTCTTGATTGTACTCTGGAACATTTCCTAATTTTCGTGCAAGATCCCCACCTGCAGGGTTTTCAATTTTAATAACTTCAGCTCCCAATAATGCTAAGTGCATTGTAGAAAATGGGCCTGATAAGACGTTAGTCATGTCTAAAACACGGATATTTTCTAGCAATTTCATATTGGCACCTTCTTCACTTTCTCTAATAGTTTTGTCGTTGTTTTTTTTCAACAAAAATCGTTGGGAAAATTCTCTTTACAACGGCGTTGTTAAAAATAATGAACGGAAATTTTAAAAAAACTCCACGATTTATGGAAGTCTTTTTTATCTAGCTATGAGTTTGTACTCATTTTATAAAAGAAATCCACCATTTGTAAAAGTCTTGTTTATATTCAATATGGATTTCCATTTTGAAAAAAACTCTATATTTTTTGAAAGTATTTTTTATCTAACTATGAGTTTGTACTCATTTTATAAAAGAAATCCACCATTTGTAAAAGTCTTGTTTATATTCAATATGGATTTCCATTTTGAAAAAAACTCTATATTTTTTGAAAGTATTTTTTATCTAACTATAAGTTTATACTCATTTTAAAAAGACTCCCACGATTTGTGGAAGTCTTTTTACCATTAGCTGTGAGATTCTACCCATTTTATTAAGTCTGATTTACTCATACTACCAATTTTCTTATCAACTGCTTGTCCATTTTTAAAGATAATAAATGTAGGAATGGATTGAACCATATAGTCTGCAGCAAGATCGCCAGCTTGATCAATGTCGACTTTATATGTATCGATTTTATCTTGAAGTTCTTGGCTGACTTCTTTGACAATAGGAGCTATATTTCTGCAAGGTCCACACCAATTTGCATAGAAATCGACAAGGACTGTTTTGTTATTTTGTAGGACATTTTTTTGGAATTCTTCAGTTGTTTTAATTTCTTTCATCTAAGTTTCCTTTCCATAAGTTTTTTGTTAGATGCCAGATACATTGTTTCTGGCAGTTCAATTTCTGCCTCAAGATGGAATGTTTGAAGCCAATTTTCTATTTCTTTGTCAGAACAGGAGTAGTTGGGTCTTGTTGGTGTTTCTTCTATGTTATTCAATTGAAGGAGTTCACGAATAAATTCATGAGGAGGCAAAATTTTTCCTTTGCCTGCTTTGACTTTTTGAATGATTTTATGGTCAGCAGATACAACAACAGAGCCACGTCGTTTTCGTGCAAGGTCAATGATTTTTTCATCTGCTCTGCCTTCGTCTAAAGCGTAAATGATTTTTACATCATGGTACATGTTATTTTCTGGACGATAGTGCATATGGGCTTGAATGGCGTATTGACCATCAAAAACAAGAAAAATTTTTCTATATTTTTTTAGGTTTCTATATTGTAAAATTTTTTGTATGAGATATTTTCTTTGTTCTTCGAGGTTGTTTCCTAGTGGTATCCAAGAAGGTTCGAAGAGTAAGTTATATCCATCTATAATTAATACCATGATAAAATGCCTTATATGTTAATAATGAATTATATTATGTCTTATGTGGGTCTTTTCTTTGTTGATTGATAGATTCCATTATTTCATCAACTAAGTTTTCTATCATTTTGGATTGGGCGAGTCTAGGGTCGTTGCCAACTTCTATAACGGTTGAAATGCGTATTCTTGCTTCGTCTAGGGCGTCTAACATGGCAGATAAACAACGAGAAAATTGATTTAATGTGATAGAGTTATCTTCGATAGGAAAATCTACATAGCATTTAATTTCACCGTCTGTGTTGTATGCAAATTTGACAAGTTTTTTTCGATAGTTCATTAACAGAAGGAGTTCTTGGATTATGTACTTTTTACTTCCTTCTTTATATTGAAAAAAATTGAGTGTTTGAAATTGTAAAAATTTTTGTTGTTCATCTAGTTTTACTTGTATCATGTTGGGTTGAAATGTGAGTATGAGTACTTTTTTTTGTACATCGTAAAAATATTGGATGTTTTTTATGTCTAGGAATTCTTGGATTGTATCCATGGAAATTGCCATTTGACTCTGCTCCCTACTCTTGGAAAATAATCAGTTAATCAGTTTGTGATTGTAATGTTGCAACAAAATTGTTGCAACATTTTCTGTTTTTTGATATTACCTTGTTAGTAGAAATACTAGAATTCTACGTATCCTGGAACTCTAGGATATAGGATTGCTTCACGAATATTGGGAATTCCTGTTACGAATTGAATGAACCGTTCAAAACCCATTCCAAATCCTGAGTGAGGAACAGAACCATATTTTCGTAAATCTAGGTACCACCAATAATCTTCTTCTTTAAGCCCACATTCTTTCATTCTAGCCAGAAGTACATCTAGTCTTTCTTCTCTTTGAGAGCCACCAATGACTTCTCCAATTTTGGGACATAAAACATCCATGCCTCGGACTGTTTTTTCGTCGTCATTGAGATACATATAGAATGCTTTGATATTTTTAGGATAGTCAGTCACAATAGTAGGACGTTTTAAGCATTCTTCTGTGACGTATTTTTCATGCTCACTTTGTAAGTCAATTCCCCAAGACACAGGATATTCAAATTTTTTATTGCTTTTGAGAAGCATATCGATTGCTTCTGTATATGTGATGCGTGCGAAAGGTTGGGAAATAATATTCTGTAGTGTATGGATCATACCTTTTTCTAAAAATTTGTCAAAAAATTCAAGATCTTCATAGCACGTATCTAATACATGTTGGATCAAGTATTTTAAGAAAGTTTCTGCTAAGTCCATATTCCCATGAATATCACAAAATGCCATTTCTGGTTCAATCATCCAAAATTCAGCGATATGGCGACTTGTGTGTGAATTTTCAGCCCGAAAAGTTGGACCAAATGTATAGATATTGCTAAGAGCCATAGCCACTGTTTCACCTTCTAATTGACCAGAAACAGTTAAGTAGCTAGGTTTTCCAAAAAAGTCTTTTGTGTAATCCACTTCACCTTGTTCATTACGTGGTAAGTTATTAAGATCTAGCGTAGTCACGCGGAACATTTGCCCAGCTCCTTCTGAGTCTGAGGCTGTAATGATTGGTGTGTGTACATATATAAAGTTGCGTTCTTGAAAAAAATTATGAATAGCTCGTGAAGTGGCATTTCTGACTCGCAACATAGCTGCTATAGTATTGGTTCGAGGTCGTAAATGAGCAATAGTGCGTAGGAATTCATAGGAATGGCGTTTTTTTTGTAAAGGATAATCTTCTTGAACCCAACCAACTACTTCGACTTTTTCAGCTTGGATTTCGTATTTTTGTCCTTTTCCTGGTGAAGTAACAAGTTTCCCTGTTACAATCACTGAACAACCAGTATTGACGCGTACAATTTCGCTATCGTAATTTTCTAAATTTCCTTCTACAACTGCTTGGATGCCTTTAAAACATGAGCCATCTGAAATTTCAAGAAATGATAAATTTTTAGAATGTCGAGCCGTTTTTATCCAACCTTTCACAACTACATGTTCTTCTTGAATGGATTCTTTGGCTAATAAATCCTTAATGAGCATACAATTTCCTTTTTATTTATTGGAGAGACAATTTTTTCTATATTTTATTTTTTGATTAATTCTATATATATTTATTTATTTTTTGATTAATTCTATATATATTTATTTATTTTTTGATTAATTCTATATATATTTATTTATTTTTTGATTAATTCTATATATATTTATTTATATTGTGTTTTTTTATTTATTCTATAAAAGTTCATGAATTTTTAACATAATAGTTTCTTTTAAGTCCTTAGCTTCTGCTTGCATTTTAAGGCAACGATCGAGAATGTTATTTTTGACTTCTATATCTTGCAAGCTAGGAATATTGATCAATACATTGAGCATAGCACCTTCCAAAGCAGCATGTGCCATAAGGCAAGAAACTCCTACATCAGAAATGGCATTGGGTGTGCCTTTTTCTTTTAATGTAGGCAACGTATGCAAGATAGCTAAAGATGAAGACATAACTTCCATAGGTACAAGAATGCTTTTCATAGTGGCATCTTCGATTGCCTTATTTCGTTCTGCAACTTCTTCATCTGTTGTTTTAGGAAGTTTTCTAGCTTCCATAAAACTTTCATATGCTTTGCTATCTTCTTGTACATCTAAAAAAAGAAGGTCTTGTAAACAATGTAATTTTCTTTCTACTGGTTCTAACTCAGGAGCTTGGTGAGAATATTTTTTACTTTTTTTCGTAATTTCATATACCATACGACCAAGTGCAGCTGCTAAAGATCCTGCTAGAGCTGACACACTTCCACCACCAGGCGTTGGTGTTCCACTACAAGTTGCTTGCACAAAAGCCTCAGGACTTGTAAGTGGATCTTGTTGGCGAGCCATAAAGCAATTTTCAATGATTTGTTGAGAAGAAAAATCTCGAATTTTGAGAGTTTCTTTAAGAGTACTTTCTAACGCATTTTGTGGTATGACGCCTATAATTTCGCTTTCAACTACTTCCACACCTTGTTCATTTGCCTGTTTTGTGATTTCATCAAACACTGTTTTCATCGATGTTTTTCGATAATCTGTTAAATTCATCGAAACTTGAATCATATTTTTTTCTGGCAAAGCAAGCCCTAATGCTTTTACACAAGGGAAACCACCATCTCGTTCACGAATAGATTTGGCAATGCGTTTTGCAATTTTAACTTCTGAGCTGTTCAAATTAACATTATATGCAATTAGAAAAAAGCGAGCACCAATAGCAATAGCACCAGCAGTTGGGTGAATGGCGTTAGGACCATAGTCAGGAGTTTTTTCTGGATCTGTTCCAATCCATTCTTTGAGCATTTCAAATTCACCTTTACGAATAGCAGCAAGATTTTTTCGATCTTCTCGTTGTGCAGCATCTTCATATAAAAATACAGGAATTTGCAATTCTTCGCCCACTCGTTTTGCTAATTTATGAGCCAACTCAACACATTCTTCCATAGTTACGCCTTGTACAGGCACAAAAGGGCAAACATCCGTTGCCCCCATCCGAGGATGTGCACCTTGGTGTTTGTTTAAATCAATCATGTCTTTAGCTTGTGCAATCGCTTTGAACGCAGCTTCCAATACACCGTCTGGCGAACCAACAAACGTTACCACAGAACGATTATGATCAGCATCCATTTCTTTATCTAATAAAAACACTCCAGGAACAGCTTGGATTTGAGCAATAATTTTATCAATAACTTTGGGATCTCGACCTTCGCTAAAATTTGGAATACATTCTACTATTTTATTCATATAATATTCCCTCATAATTCTAAATACCAAATGATTATTTTTTTGATTTACGGTGGGGATGACGATGGTGACGATAATAGGGTCGATGGTACATACGCCAATAAAAAGGATCAGAGTATAGATGCACACCCCAATGATAGTCATAAGGAGTGCATTTTTCAATATATTTATATTGTACTATTTTACGTAAAAATTTGCTCACATGCTTGTATGTTTTTCCATTCCATTCCACATCCCAAAATAAACGAAAGGAACCTACATATTGCAAACTATATTTCGCAGGGAGAGGAACAATTAAATTTAATTTTGCAGATGTTTTGGGTGCAATGGATAATGTAGGAGATACATTCTGTGGTTGAAATTTCACTCCCTCATCATCTAATATATAATATTCACTAGAATTTGTAACAATTATTTGATCTCCAGTATTTTCAAAGTTTATTTCAAATAAAAGGCTTGGAACAACATTATCCGTAAATCCTTCAAATTCCATATCAATTTTTAAAGGCGGAACTAGTGTCATTGAAGATACTGTAGAACTTGTAGTTGCATAGTCAAATGTATACCTTGGACTACCACAAGCTACTAATAATAAACAAACACAGAAAAATAAATATACTTGCATATTGTCTACCTTTCATTTTTTATATAACAATTATACCATAATTTAAAAAAATTGCTAACAAATCCAAATAATTTTCGTATTTTCTAAGAAAGAAAACATCTTATTAATAAATTTTAAAATATTATGAAAAAATTCTTTCTTTTACTCAAAAAAAAGGCATAATTAGAGTAAAATACAAAATAGAAACAACTAAGTTTTAAAATACAAAATAAGTTTTAAAATATAAAATAGGAAACAACTAAGTTTTACAATAAAGGAGAAAATTCCTATGTTAAAAAAATTCCTTGTTATAGCAGTTATAATAATTTCTATCTGTTTAACAACTCCACAAGCTCAACAACAAAATCTTCAGTCATATCAAAATTTTTCGAATATGTTTGTAGATGTTTGCAAAAACGTCACTCCTGCAGTAGTTCATATTACAATTAGTAAAGAAGTTTCTTCACGCACTCAATCATTGGAAGATCTTTTTGGTTCTGATTTATTTCGTCGTTTTTTCCAAGATAGACTTCCCTATTATCAACCAAAAACTCCAAGACAGGAACAACAAGACAAAAAAGAATTGCGTCCTTCTGGCATGGGATCAGGATTTATCATACATCCTAACGGCTATATTATAAGCAATCACCATGTTGTCAAAGATGCAGATGAAATCAAAGTTGTTCTTTCGGACAAACGAGAATTCAAAGCAAAAGTCATTGGTGCAGATGAAAAAACAGATGTAGCAGTTATAAAAATTGAAGGAGAAAATTTTCCTTTTATTTCTTTAGGCGATTCCAATAAATTATCTGTAGGAGAATGGGTCATTGCCGTAGGCAATCCTTTTGGACTGAATCAAACAGTAACAGCAGGCATCATTAGTGCTAAAGGTCGAGCTAATATGGGCATTGCTGATTATGAAGATTTTATTCAAACAGATGCTGCTATTAATCCAGGAAATTCAGGCGGTCCCCTTCTGAATCTAAATGGCGAAGTCATTGGTATGAATACCGCTATTTTTAGCAAAACAGGCGGTTCTTTAGGAATTGGATTTGCAGTTCCCTCTAATATGGTACGCACCATCGCGAACCAACTCATGATTTCAGGAAAAGTCACACGAGGTTGGTTAGGCGTTACTATTCAAGAAATTAATCAAGAAATGGCACAAGGCTTTGGTTTTCCTCGTTCTCAAGGTTGCGTTGTCGTTGAGGTAGCTAAAGACAGTCCAGCGGAAAAAGCAAACATTCAAACAGGCGATATCATTGCAAGATACAGAGGCATAGATATTGAAGATAGTATCCATTTACGCAACTTAGTAGCAGAAACTCCTGTGGATCAAGTTGTGACACTTACTATTTATCGTGATAACCAAGAACTCTTAATCAATGTCACTATTGGTAATGCTGCAAATCAAAATCAAGAATTACAATCTGGTAATGAAGAAAATACATTCACAGATATAGCAACATTTGAAGAACTAGGTGTTATCTTGCAAGAAGTCACTCCAGCAATAAGTAAACAACTAAGACTTCGACATTCAAAAGGTTTGTTGATTAAAGAAATATTTGCTGATAGTCAACTCCGTCGATATGGCATTTCAGAAAATAGTGTGATTGCCCAAATCAATAGAAAAAACGTTTCTACGATTGCTGATGTTAGAGAAGCTTTAAAATTAAATGAAAATAAAGCATTCTTATTAATTATTACAAGAACAGGTTATCAATATATTATTGTTCCATTACGAAAATAATATGATAAGATAAATTTCATTCAAAACATATAAAAAAATAAATTCATTTAAAAAAAAGTAGCTATGTTTTATAGCTACTTTTTTTTATGTTCTTTTATATTTTTCTATTTGTTATAATAAATCTGTTTTATATTTATGAATTAATTTTAGGTATTGGAGAGGATGATATGAAAGCGATTATTTTGCTTTTTTTTGTAATCATATCCTGCATAAGTAGTCAGGATATGAACGTAATTCGAAAAATGACAATTGACCAAGAAAAAATAAAAAGTGCACTACACGATCTTATTCAAAAAATGGAACGAGTAGAACAAACATTAATTAAACAAAATAGATATGATGAGGCACAACGTATTAAAAATGCTTTGGAACAAATCAAAGAACGCTTTTCTAGTGATAATGATGAAGTGCCTTTAGAACAAGAAGTTCAAAATTTGATCAATTTATTTAAACCAAAGAATAACGATATTCAAGTTCGAAAAGCTTTTGAGCAATCTCTCCAAGTGGAAAAAAAAATAGAAACCATCAAAGATATATTGCTAGACAGAGAACCACCTAAAGAATGGCAAAAAAATTTAGAAGAATTGCAGGAATTAGATAATGAATCTCAAAAAATAATTGAAGAACAACGAAAACTTTTAGAAGAAATGCGTGAAATAGAAGAACAGCAAAAACAAGATTTAGATGAAAATCTAAAAGAATTGCAAAGAAATACAGATAAATTACTAGATGAAAATCAACAAATACAAAATGCCTTAGAACAATGGGAACAACAAGAAGATAATCCTGAATCACGAATGCAACACACTATTGAAGATATAATGAGTCAACAACAAAAAACAATGCAAAACACAGAACAATTAGAACAACAAAATCAAAATACGCAAGAAACATGGGAACAACAAAAACAAGATTTGGAAAACCTTACACAACAACAAAAACAGTTGACAGAAAAATTAGATAATAAATCACGCTTACAACAATTTCAACAACAACTAAAAGAATTGTGGGATAAAAAAAATCAATTATTTAAAGATAAAGATAAATTCAATATAGAAGATCAAGAAAAAATGACTTCCCAACAATTCATACAACAATTGGATTTTTTGATTAAAAATCAACAAAAAACAAATATCAATACAAAATCTTTTCAAAATATGCATCAACAACTACAAAAAACAAAACAAGGTATAGACAATCAAAAACAGATGCAAGAAATTACGAATCAATTAGACAATTTAATTCAAAATCAACAAAATTTACAAAAAAAAGTACAACAATTTCAAAAACAAGATTCATTAGAAAAAAAAGAATATAGTCAAGAAGAATTACAAAATATTTTAAAACAAACTGCACAAAATAAAGATATACAAAATAAAAATGAACAAGAACAATTCGATAAAAGCCAAAAACAACAAGAAACACAACAGAGTCAGAAAAAAGAAGAACTAAAGCAAAATACAAAATCTAGTTCATTAAAACAAGAATTGCAACAACAATTACAAAATATCATCCAAGAACAAAAAAACATTCAACAAGAAAATCAAGAAATTCAACAAGAAATCACTCGTAATAACAACAAACAAAGTGAAAACAAAGCAGAAAAAAATATACCTCAAGAATTGCAAAATTTAATTCAAAATCAACAAAATACACAACAAAAAACAGAACAAATCCATTCTTTGCAAAGTGCCAAACAAGAAATGCAAGATCTATCTGATCGACAGCAACAGATATTAGAACAAATTGAAAATACAAAAAAAAATAAAAATTTTGATTCAAAACACTTGAGACGACTTACCACTATTCAAAATAAAATTGCTCGAGATGTTGCCAAATTAGCAAATAAATTACAACAGACAAATCAATCTGAAATAAAAGAAATTGAAAAACAATTATACACAGCTCAAGAAAACATGCAACAGGCAACAAAAGAAATTCGTTCCTTAGAAACAGAAACTCCAGAAAAAAAACAACTACAAGCAAAAAAAATATTAGATGAAATAGCCCAACAACTTGATCAAAATCAAGAATTGCAACAACAATTACAAAAACAATTGCCCGATCTAGCACAACAACAAAAAAATTTGCATAACCAAGCACTACAACTACAACAACAAATACAAAATCAAGATGCAAAAGATAGCCAACAATGGATAGAACAAGCTCAAAAAAATATGCAACAAGCTCAAAAAAATTTAGAAAATCAAAATACACAACAAGCACTAAAAGAGCAACAAAAAGCCATGGAATATTTGCAAGCTACCCAAGAATTTTTAGACATTGATAATTACATGGATAACCAAGAAACCAAAGAAATAGCAAGTGCTAAAGAACAAAAAACAACAGAAACAAAATTGCAAAATTTAATAGACAAACAAAATAAAATACCTGAAAAAATAAATATATTACAACAACTTGCCAAACAATTACAAAATGATAGAAATAGCGACCAAAAGATACAAACACAAATAGAAAATGCAAAACAATCAATGCAAGATGCAACACAATCGATGCAAAATGCAAAACAATCGATGCAAAATGCAAAACAACATTTAGAAAATAACAATTCGCAATTTGCCTATCAAGAGCAACAACAAGCTACAGGACAGCAACAACAAGCATTAGAAAAATTGCAACAAGCTCAAAATATACTACATGACAAAATAAGTTCACTAGAAGAACAACAAAACCAATTACCAAAGAAAGAACAACTAGCACAAGATAAATTAAATGAATGGACACATAAACAAGAACAACTAGCACAAGATAAATTAAATGAATGGACACATAAACAAGAACAACTAGCACAAGATAAATTAAATGAATGGACACATAAACAAGAACAACTAGCACAAGATAAATTAAATGAATGGACACATAAACAAGAACAACTAGCAGAAAATAAATTACATGCCTTAGAACAATTACACCAAATACAGAACGAACAAAAACAATTAAAAGAACAAGTGGAAAAATTTAAACAATGGATGCAACAACTACCTCAAGATACAAGTGTTAGCCAACAATTTTTGCAAACTGCCCAAGAAAAAATGAAACAAGCAGAACAAAATTTACAACAAAATAATATAAACAAAGCCGAAGAACAACAAAAACAAGCTTTAGACTTCTTACAAGCTTCCCATGATTTATTAAAACAGTCTCACCCTAACATAACACAAGAACAGTTGCAAAACATGTCTGAAACTTTAAAAGATCTACTCAAACAACAAAAACAACATCAATTAGAAACAGAGCAATTGCAAGAAAAAATTCATAATAATGATGAAATTCCTAATCAAGAAATAGCACAAAAACATATTGATCAAGCAACACAACAAATGCAACAGGCACAAAAAACATTAAAAAATGAAGAAATGCAACAAACAATCCAACACCAAGAAGAAGCATTACAACACTTACAAAAAGCTCAACAATCTGTGCTGGAAACAAAGTCTAAACAACCAATGACAAAACAACAACTTGCTAAAAATTTAAACAATCTAATTCAAAAACAACAAAAAACACAACAAGAAACAGAAGAAACTAATACAATATTACAAGCATCTGAAAAATTAAACAAAATTAGCCAACGCCAACAGCAAGCACAAGATGTACTGAAAAAAGCAATCGAGCAGGAAAATTTTGATCCACAATACTTAAATAAATTGGCCAACGCACAAATGCGTATAGCAAGAGATACAAGCGAATTATCAGATGCACTAAAAAAAGCAAAACAAGAACATCTAGGGGAACAACTTGAAAAAGCCATGGAAAAAATGCAAAATGCAAGTCAAGATTTGAGAAATGCAGAAACAGAAACTGCACAAGAATACCAAAAACAAGCTCAAAAAGCCTTAGATGAAATACAAAAACAATTGGCAAATAACGAACAAATTACAAACCAAATAAAACAACAAATTCCAAAACTACAACAACAACAAATAAAACACCAAGAAGAAAACCAACAACTACAACAACAATTACAAAATATACCTGAGACAAAACAAGTACAGGAATGGCTAAAAAATGCACAAAATGTGATGAAACGAGCCGAGCAAGCATTAAACCAAAAAGACACAGAACAAACAGCACAAATGCAAAAACGAGCTTTAGAATACTTACAAACAGCACAACAAAATTTAATACCATCTAAACCAATAGATAAGAACGAACCACAAAATCAATTTGATTTATCTAAAGAATTACAAAAAATGGCACAAAACACAAATATTCCTAAAAATTTGCAAAACAAACTCCAAGAAATGGCACAAAATGCAGAAACACAAATGCAACAAGACAACAAAACACAACAAAATTTAGACCAACAATTCCAAGATGCTTTAGAACAATTGAACAACACTTTAACAAATCAAGATTCGCCAAGCTCCTTACAAAAAGAACAGAAAACACTTAAAGACTCCTTGCAAAAAATACAAAAATCATTAGATAAAATGGCAATTCCAAAAGGACAAGAAGAAATACAAGAAGCTTCACAAAATGCTTCCCAAGACATGCAAGACACTATAGAAAATCTAGAAAAAAATGACATTGAAAAATCTTTACAAAATGCTTTAAATGCTTTAAAAAATTTGCAAAAAACATCAGATAAAATGAATAATATAATGCAAAATCAAAATAAACAACAACATGAAACAGAGGCACAACAAGAAAATTTAGAACAACAAGCAAAACAAGCAGCACAACTATTAGAAAATATGGCACAACAAAATACACAAAATCAAGACAATATAAAACAAGCAGCACAACAAATGAAACAAATTAGTAAAGATATGGGAAAAGCCACTGAAGAGATTCAAAACAAAAAATTTAAAGAAGCTCAGAAATCACAACAAGACGCATTAACAAGGCTACAGAAAACAATCAAAAATTTACAAAATAAAAGCGATGATCAAACACAAAAAAAACTTCTAACACAACAAGAAAAAAATTTACAAAATTTACAAAAATTCATCGAACAATTAGAAAATGAACAAAATAAAACAAATGTACACCAAGAAAACAAAAAAAGACTAAAAAAAGCAAAAGAAAAAGCAGAAAAAGCATATAAAAGACTGAAAAAAAGTCAAAAAAACACACAAGAAAAACAACTAAAAAAAGCAAAACAAGAAAATTTTGACGCACGCCAAGACTTATCTAGCATGAAAAAAGATTTAGATGATATTAAGCAAGAAGATTTAGATTTCAAACAAAGACTCAAATTAGATAATCTATCTAGAAAACAAGAAAACTTACGAAAACAACTTGACGAACTTAAAAGGAAAATGGATAAAGCAAAGAAAAAACAACCTTCTAAATCACTTTCACAAGCCAATCAACAAATGCAACAAGCACGAAGAAAAATGCAAGAACAAGACGTATCAGCCACACAAGAAGAGCAAGAAAAAGCATTAGAATATCTTAAAAAAGCACAAGAAGAACTAGAAAAAGAAAAATGGGAATACGAAAAAATACGACAAGAAAAAATTATGTTCAATCTAGAACAAAAATTAAAAGAAATCTTAGAAGACCATAAAAAAACTATGCAGGAAACAAAAGAACTAGACCAACGAATCCAACAATATGGAGTCACACGATTAGACCTTATTACACTACGAAGAAAACTTATTCCCGCTCAAACATCACTCATAGAAAAAAATCAAGAAGTCTTAGAAATGCTTGAAAAAGAAGAAAGTCAAGTTTTTATTTGGATTTGTAAACAAATCCATGAAGACATGCAAGATATATTAGAAAACTTCCGACAAAAAGACACAGGTCTTATAACACAATCTCTGCAAGAAGAAATCCAACAAAACTTAGAAAAACTAATAGGAACATTACAAAAAGAACAAAAACAACGAAAAGAACAACAGCAACAGCAACAAGACAATAGTGGTGGTGAAACAAAACCCCAAATGATTCCCTCAGCATCAGAACTTAAAATGATCCGAGAAATCCAAATTGAAATTAAAAATAAAACAGAAGCAATCTACCAAGAAATCCAAGAAACTGGTATTGTAGACAACTTAACAAGAAAACGACTTGAACGTCTTGGGCATGAACAACACTCCCTTTCTGAAATGTTAAAAAATTTTATCAAACAAATAGAAAAACAATAATACTTTCATAGTCATTTCAAAATTTTATCAAACAAATAGAAAAATAATAATACTTTCATTTCAAAAATTGATAAAAACTACTTTGAGGATAAATCATTCTCAGAGTAGTTCTATCATTTTCCCCCACACATAGAGAAAATTTCCCACCCCAGAGCAAATTCTCCTTCAGAGCAAATTACACTCCCCAGTGCAACTTCTCTCCCTAGAGCAACTTCAAATTCCCGCCCCAGAGCAACTTTCACTCCCCAGAGCAAACTATCTCCCCAGAGCAAAATTTCCATCCCCAGAGCAAATTTCATCCCCAGAGCAAGTTTGCACTACGCGTTTTACACGTTTCTATGTATTCTTACGCGTTTCTATGTATTCTTACGCGTTTCTATGTATTCTTACGCGTTTCTACGTATTTCTACGTATTTAAAATTTCTCTCCCCAGAGCAAAATAACTCCCCGGAGTAACTTTTCTCCCCAGAGCAAAATTACCTCCCCAGAGCAAAATAACTCCCCAGAGTAACTTTTCTCCCCAGAGCAACTTTCACTCCCCAGAGCAAACTATCTCCCCAGAGCAACTTTCACTCCCAGAGAAAATTTTCCCTCCCCAGAGCAACTTCTTCCCAGAGCATCTCCCCAGAGCAAACTACCTCCCCATAGCATCACCCCAGAGCAACTTACACACCCCAGAGCACAATAACTCCCCAGAGCAACTTTCACTCCCCAGAGCCAACTATCCCAACAGACCAACTTTCACTC